>JBCBSO010000027.1:0-13976 GCA_039819205.1 Actinomycetota bacterium | reverse complement strand
CGGTCAACTCGAGCGCTACCGCTCGCTACCCGTGCTGCCGATCTCGGTGCTGACGGGTAGCGAGCGGTAGCGCTCGAGTTGACCGGTCGCCGCATCGAGCGCGATCGATTGCGCTGCCTCTCGGGCGCCATACGCAGCCAGGATCACCATCAACCCCGGCAACACGTAGTCGACATAGTCGATGCCCAGCGCGTCGTAGCTCGAAGGCAACGAATCCTGCAGCGACCCACCGAGCACTCCATCGAACACGATCAACGCGAGCGTCGGGAGCGCCAGGGTCGCGATGAGGAGCGACCGATCCCGGCGGTAGGCAAGGAGCTCGCGCTGGGTAACCGCCACCACGTCGCCCACGTGGGTGAAGAAGCCAGTTGGTGGCAACGTCGACACGCTCACGATGACCCACCGTCGCCCGGCGAGTCGGTTGGCGACGCATCGTCTGATGCAGCTGCAGACCGAATGGAGTCGAGATAGATCGACTCGAGAGGCGGTTGCGAGCTGAGCTCGACGTCGCTCAGCTCCACCGACCGTTCATTGAACCGTCCGATCAACTCCACGAGGCGATCCTGTGGATCGACGTCGGTCGGACAGTCGCCGTGCAGTGCCACGCCGGGGGGTTCCACCAACGTCACGCGCTCGAGCAACGACCCAACGATGTCCAACAACAACGCGGGAGCGATCGGTGTGACGGGCCGCACCGTGATGCGCGACGGCACCGCATCGTCGAACTCTCCAACGACGGTGCGCCGCCTGACGCTCCCCTTGGCGATGAACATGACGTCGCCCTCGAGCGCCTTCACATCGTCGAAGATCTGGGTGGTGTAGAGGATCGCGACACCGCTCGCCATCAGGCCGCGAAGCACGTCCCACAGTTGGAGGCGCGACTCCAGGTCGAGACCCACGGTGGGCTCATCGAGAACGAGTACCGGCGGGGAGTGCACCATGGCGATCGCAATGTCGAGTCGCCGTTGCATCCCACCGCTGTAGTGACGAGCGAGACGATCCCCGACGTCGCTGAGACGGAAGAGCTCGAGCATCTCGGCGGCATGAGCCCGCAGGCGCGAACGAGGCAGGTGGCAGAGCCGCCCGAAGTGCAAGAGGTGTTCACGGCCAGTCATGTCGGGATCGACGAGGAGTCGTTGCGCAACCAGTCCCAGCTGTTGACGCGCTCGAAGGGGCGACTCAAGCGCATCGATCCCGGCCACCGCAATGGTGCCAGCGTCGGGCTTCAACGTCGTGGTCACCATGCGCATCGTCGTGGTCTTGCCGGCGCCGTTGGCGCCGAGCATGGCCAGCGAACGCCCAGCCTCGATTGCGAAGCTGACATCGTCGACCGCAACAGTGTCGCCGAACGTCTTGCGGAGCCCGCTGGCCTCGACGGCGATCACGGCGTCGCTCATCGGTCTCGAACGGAGTCGTGCCGCGTCGGCGTGGAGCCCAAAGGCGCGGCGAGCGAACTCGACTTTGGAATCGAACGCCACTCAATGCCGCGTCCGTCTCGGAGGGCAGCGATACGTCGCCCGAATTCGACCCGTGCCCGCTCCTCCAGGGGTGCTCGTACGCCAAGTGACAACAAGCTGTAGGCAGCGCGAAACGTCGCCATCGCGACTACGTCTGCGTCGGATACGCCACTCACCCCGTAACCCATGCGGAATGCTTGGGCAATGTGGGCCGGGTAGCCAAACCAGTGCAGAAACTCGGGAATCGCGAGATCACATGCCGGCGGCGCAAGGCACGCCTTGTCGAGGTCGATCGCGACGAGGTCGCCTTCGCTTGTGACGACGAGGTTGGCCGGGGTGAGATCGCCGTGCGCGAGCACGCGGGCCCCGTGCGTGCTCGACAAGCGGTCGATGCTGTGGTCGACGAACGCGGTCAGGCGCTCACTGTCGCGGCCATTGACGATGTCGGCGGCTTCGACCTGCGCCGCACGCCCGCGCAGCACATCGACGAAGACCTGTTCAAACGACGGGAGCTCGACGCCGTCGTGGCGCGCGTTCAGCACGATCTCGTGGGTGCACTCGCGCACCGCCCGGGCAACTCCACCGAGTGCGCGCCAGTCGACGGACTCGGAAGGCGCATCGCACCACGGCCAGAGCGTGATGAACCGATCGCCAACACGGCGAGGAGCTGGCTCGAGCGGGCGCAGCACGGGAGCTCCGCACGTCGCCAAGCGGTCGGCCAGCCACGCCGACAACCGCTGGTCATTTGGATGCGAGGTGACGCGCACCGCGATCTCACGAGCGGTATCGCGGAACACCGCAGCGTTGCCGTCAGCGCACAGCTGCAACTTCGAGACCGGCCGACCAGCGTCGATCAGTGCCTGGCGCGCCGACGCCGCAACGGCGCGGAGCGAGCCCGTGCCCGCGGCGGCCCGCGCTCGAACGCTGGTCAGAGCTACTTCTTCGCGACGAGGTCTTGGGCGGTCCAGTGATGGTCGCGCACGAAGGCGAGCACCTCTTCCACGGTGAACTCGAACCCGGCCTCTGCGCCCTTGGCAACGAGAATTTCGGCGAATGCTTGCGTGATCTCGCCTCGCCGAGCCTTGTCGTGGATGACATCTTCGATGTACTCGTCTACTGCGCTCATGCTGGCCACCTCTCCTTCTGCACAACGGTACCAATCACGACGTCTTGGCGTCCCGTCTCCGTCCGCCAGCACCATCGAGCGTGCTGCGACGCTCACGTCGCCTCGAGGTCACTACGACAGGTGAATGGGAGGCGACGGCGTGCGCGCATCAATCGTCGTGAGAACGAGCGCGATCGCTGACGCAACCGCTGCGGGGAGGTGGTCGACGCCGGCGAGCAATCGATGGCGACTCGCGCTCAGCTCGTCCAGCGTCTGCTCGCCAGCGCGCCCGTCGTCGAGCAGCCGCGCTGCGTGCGCTACGTCGTCGGACGTCTTTGCATCGCGGCGGCGGTACAGCGCCGTCGCGAGCGAATCACACCGATCACGTGGCAACGACTCGGCGGCGCAGGCGACAAGCCACGAGGGCTTCCCCTCCCAAAGATCCTCGCCGTGGGCCCCGCTGGCAGCGTCACTCATGGCGTCTCGGAGGTCGTCGACGATCTGGAAACACACGCCGAGCTCCTCACCGGCCTCCATCACTGTGGCTGGGATCGAACCGCCATCGCAATGCATCACGCCTGCGCCAAGTGCACAGCCGAGCAACGCTCCGGTCTTGGCGCGAGTCGTGCGGTGGCACCACTCGCGTGTCGGCAGCTGATTGCCAGCGCGGAGTTGGATCTCCTCGACCTGGCCAGCCTGCAAATGGGCGACGGCTGCGGCGAGCGCTGCGTGCAAGGTGCCTCGGCCAGCCGAGTCGAGCCCACTGCGCGACAGGGCATGTTGACCGAGGGCAATGGCGAGGTCGCCGACGGCAACGGTCATTCCGACACCAGCCGTCGACCACAGCGCATCGGTGCGGCGACGGCTCGGTGCTTCGTCGAGAATGTCGTCGTGCACCAGAGTGCCGACGTGGACCAGCTCGCATCCCAGCCCTGCCCAGGCGGCCGCAGCGACCGCACCTTCATCACCGGTTCCGTCAAGCAACGCGATCAAGGGAGGGAGCATCGCCCGCAGGTGACCACCGCCCGCGGGTAGCGCATCCCGTAGCGGTTCCGCAGCATCGCCAACCTCGTCAAACAACTCGTCGAGTAGCGGCTGGCAGTCCCGCCAGTAGTGACGAGCGATCTGGCGGACGTCGTTGCTCGACGGCCTCCCTCCCGATCGGATCCCCCGACCGAGCTCGTGCAGGGCGCCGCTCGACCAGATGGGCACTCAGTAGCGACCGTCGAAGATGGCAGACGTGAACCCACCGAATGGACCGGGCTCGTATTGCGCTCGCCACTCGTCGATCGCGGGACGCATCCGCTTGGCGTAGGCCCGCAGATCATCGTCGGTCCAGTCGTCAGGGCAGTAGTCGACGCCGCGGTCGCGGTCCTCACCGAGGTCACCGACGATGTGGGCGAGGTGCGCGCCCACCGCCATCGCGACGGCCTTGCGGCGGTCGGCCTGCGTGCCCAGTGTGATCGTGGCGAAATCGTCGAACGCCAGTGCATACGCAACGCCGGTGTCATAGATGTACATGTCGAGTTCAGTCTTCGTGCTGAAGGGCCAGTCCCGCTCCACCCAGTACGCAAGGCGCCAGGCCATCACCGCCACCTCGCTATCGATGCGCGGTCGTAGATCCGGTGGTGTGAAGGCCCGCCATTCATCGATGCGCATCGACACCTGACAGAGATCCGCACGACCGGCCGTCACGTCGGACGCGTCGACACCGATCCGGCACGCGTCGCCAATCCGCGTCAGGAGGTCGATCTTGGTGGCAGCGTCGAGTTCGAGATGATCCTCGATCTCGTCGATGCCGCGCAGCGCAAGGGTCAACGCCGCCAATGCGCGACCGGTCGATTCGGGGACTCGCTCCACACCCGCAGCGGTGCGCGGACTCCAGTACTCGAGCATCTGCAGTGGTGACCCATCGACCGGTTCGGGGCTCGACCGCTGCATCACCGCAGATTCGCACTCTGCCCCGAACCCGTCAAGCGAGCAGCGCTCTGAACGACAGCGCCCTCAGCCCTGCGCGTGGGCATGCGCGTTGAGACAGCGTGTGGATCGCTGGGCGTCGAGGAGCGCGTCCTCGTCGCCTGTCGTCACGGGAGCGGTTCGGAGAGGAACTCGCGCATCGCCGCCGATGCCTCGTCGGGCACTTCGAGTTGGAAGAAGTGGTTGCCATCGAGGAACTGCACTCGCCCGTTGGTGACGAAGTCGGGTGTGTTTTTGTACTCCTCGACGTGCTGGCCGGGATCGAGGCGCCCTTGCAGGAACAGCACCGGCATCGTCATCTTGGCGAACAACATGCTGTGTCGATCGTCGAGTTCCTGCTGCAGCCCGGTGTGGTCGAACTGGCGGGGCGAGGCCTCGGCCACGCCGGTGAACTTCACCTCGTAGTCGAGTCGGTCGAGCACCTCTTTGGTGATGCCTTCCACCCGGTAGCCGCCAGCGGCATACGCCACCCGCGGGAAGCCGGTCCACTTCATCAGTGTCGGGAACCACGGCTGGGCGAAGACGTCGTGTGGCGGCTGCGGGTCGCCGTGCGGTTCGTTGGCCGACTGCTGCATGCGCACGTAGCGCAGTACTCGCGATTCCATTCCGTCGATGTTGAGGAGATGGTCGGAGATCACCGATCCGCGGTCGTGCCCGCCGAGATTGAATCGGTCGACGCCGATGGTGTCGAGCATCGTTGCCAAGGAGGCGGCGATCGCCGAGTAGCGATAGTTGAGGTCGAGTCGCTTATCGCTTTGGCCGTTGCCGAGCGTGTCGACGGCGATGCAATAGAAGTCGTTGGACAGATCGCCCATCTGATGGTGGAACGTGTACCAGCTCTCGGGGAAGCCGTGGACGAACACGAGCGGTTCGTTGTTCGGGTCGCCGGTGGTCACGAAGTGCCAGATGATGCCGTCGGCGTCGGCATACCAGTGGGTGAACTCGACGCCGTCGATCACCTCGACCTCGCCGTGCGCGTTCTCGGCGCCACGGGGGTACGTCGCCGGCTGCGGATATCTCATGTCGGTCGCCAACGGTGCGTCCTCGCGGATTCCGTTGTCGTGGACGTTGGTGAGCGCGAGGTCCTCACGGGAGATGTACTCCAGCTTCGGCCACGTGGTCGGCGAGAGGATCTTGATCAGGTTGAGAATCTCTTTGGGGTCGTTCGTGGTCATGTCGTGTCCTTGGGTTGGGGCGTCGGCGAGTGAGGCGGAGTGCGACAACGCACTCACCACATGCCGTCGATGCAGTGGGGGTTCAGCTCGGGTCCGGTGCGTCCCACGGCACCGAGCCGGAGAGCCAGTGAGTCAGCTGTTCGTCTTGGTCGTTGCTGTGGAGATGGCGGGGTGGTGTGGCGAAGGAGGCGTACGGCCGGCAGCGCAGCAGCACACGGTTCTCTTCTTCGGCCATGGCCTCGACCACTGGGCGTGCGGAGGCGTCGATCTCTTCGCCCGACATTCGCCAGCCGACCGCCATCATCACGTCGACCGTCAACGAGCGATCGGTGTCGACGACGGCGTCGCAGTACACCTGCAGGTACCCGACGGGCCACTGCTCGTCGAGGACGCAGAGGCTGACCTTGCCATGGCGGCCGACGGCTTTGGCCTTCGCCCGGTCCACCATGGTGGCGATCAGTAGTTCGTCGTCGTCGGTGGGGATGTAGTACACGACCGACATCGCCGGGCCATCGGCCTGGCGGGAGTAGCCGAAGATACATGTGCGGTGAGTGCGGACGAACTCCCTGCGCTCCGACGGGAACATGTCGCGGTCGGTGGGCGGCACGAAGGGGTTCGTCGACAGTGGCAGTAGCGAGGTCATCGGCGTGTCCCGTCGTTGCGACTCGGGCGCTGCGTCAGGCGGTCCACGGGTCGTCAACCTGCAACTCTGAGACCAGTGGCTTGTTCGGCGACACCCCGTCTGGCGGCCACGGAGTGACACCTTCTTCGAGCGGCACCTGCAAGCTCTGCAGCAGCTCGGCCATCATCTTCCAGGCACCGATGGTGGCGACGAGGTCGAGCTGCTCGCGCTCGGTCGGGAACGCATCGACGCACGCACGCCAGGTCTCGTCGGAGATGGCGCCGTGGATCACCGTGTCGTCGGTGGCGCGCAACGCCGCGCGGTCGATGGGCGACCAGTGATCGTGCGCGGTCCAGTCGCGGGTGGCCAGCAGCTCCTCTTGATCCACTTCGAACAGTGGGGCGAGCAGCCAGTGCTGCGTCCACACATAGACGCCGTTGTTCATCCAGCCGATACGCATGATGATCAGCTCGCGCAGGCGTGCACCGAGTTCGCTCTGCGTCGTCAGCGTCTCCATCAGGTCGCTGATGCGTTGGGCGAGTTGCGGGTGGTGCAGTAGAACGCGATACACCGAGAGCTGCGCCTTCAGCTCGATGATGCCGATCGGTGCGCCGGTCTCTTTGGCGCCCTCCATCGAGAGGAGGGAAACGCGTGGGGTGCTCATGGGCTACACCAAGAAGCTTTGGATCGGCTGATCGAGCAGCGAGCGGCCGTAGTCGGCGTACCGCGATTCGCGATCGAAGATGATGTGGTTCGACCCGGTGGCGATGTCGCGCATCGCCTTTTGGATCGGGCTCTCGAGGCGGCTGCCGCTGGCGCCGGTGACCGAGAGGATGTCCTGGACAGCGCCGCGGCACATGAAGACCGCATGCGCCATTCGGGTGATCCATGCGCCGCGCGTTTCGGGTGGCGCGGTATTGCGTTGCTCCATTACGTCGCGCAGTACATCGCGCAGGAGCAGCTCGGCGGCCTCGATGGTCAACGCGGCGGAGGCGACAACCGAGGGCTTGCCTTCGTCGGTGATGGTGCCGCCGGCTCGTTGTTGTTTGGCGGCGATCTTCTTCTTGGTCTGAGTTTGGTACTCCTCGAGCGCTCCTTGCGCAGCGCCGAGGATCGACAGTGCTGATGCGAATCCGAGGATTGGCACGAGCGGTGTTTGGAACACCGGCGCGTGGTGAATCTGGTCGGGAACGTCGGCGTTGATCAGGCCGATCATGTCGATGCAACGGTCCTCGGGGACGAAGACGTCATCGATCTTGAGGTCGAGTGAGCCCGTGGAGCACATGCCGGACACGTACCAGGTGTCGATCGTTTCGACTTCTTCTCTCGGCACCGCGAAGAAGCGCGGCGCCAGGTTGCCATCGGCGTCGGACTGCATCGCGCCGACCATCGCCCAGTCGGCGTGCACGATGCCGGTGCCCCACTGCCAGGTGCCGCTCAAGCGGTAGCCACCGTCGACTTCCTCGGCGGAGGCGCCGGCGAGGCTGAGCGAACCCGGCGCGAGCACATACGGACGCTCGGAGAAGATCTCCTTCTGGAACGACTCGGGGAAGTTGCAGAACCAGAATGCGTGCTCCATGTAGAACGCCGCAAGCCAGCCCATCGAGGCGTCGGCTCGTGAGAGCGTGAGCGCGACTTCAAAGAACGTGTCGATGTCGGCTTCGTGGCCGCCGTGGCGGCGCGGCACGAACAGTGCGAAAAGACCGCTGTCGCGAATGGCGTCGATCACCTCGTCGAGGGGCCGACGAGCGATTTCGGCGTCGCGCGCCTTCTGGCGCAGTAGCGGGACAAGGTTCTCGGCTGCTTCGACCAATTGGTCGTGGTCGAGTTGGGTGGGTGCTTCGAGTTGAGCGTTCGACATGGTGTCGTCCTTTCGGCGGTGCCGACGTCGGCTCCGGGATGGCGTCGCCGCCCCGGATCCTCAGTCGAGTTGGAGTGAGTCGGGTCGGAGTGAGTCGCGTTGGAGTGGGTCGTGTTGGAGTGAGTTACGCGTGCTTGCCGAGCTCCCACCCGGCGTCGGCCAGCGTCGAAGTGGCGAACGCGGCTGGTTCGCTCTCGAGCTGGGTTGCCATCGTGTCGTTCCAGCGGTTGAGCCAGCCGAACAGTGAGATGACGGCGACGATCGAAACGATCTCCTCCGTGGAGTAGTGGCGCTTGAGTTCGGAGAAGTCGTCGTCGCTGACCTCGCTCGGGGTCACGCCGGCGTGGGACGCCAGGCGGAGCGCCGCTCGCTCGGCATCTGAGAACAGATCAGAGGTCTCGAACTCCCACGCTGCGGCGATCTTCTCTGGGTCGGTGCCTTGGTTCGCGGCGGTTGCGCCGGTGTGCGCCTGGCAGTAGCGACACCCCGAAGCGGTGCTGGTCACGAGCGAGACCAGGTTGATCAACTCGCTGGAGAGCAGCGGGTTCAGCATCACGCTCGGTACGAGGCCGATGAATCCGTCGAGTATCGGCGGGACGTGGGCCATCGTGCGCAGTGAGCTGGGCACGAACCCCATCGCGCCCTCGAGGAGTCCGAAGACGTCCTCGTACTGGGGAAGGTCGTCGCGCTGGATCGGCGGAACGTGGGGCATGAGCGTCTCCTTGCCGTACGTGTCGGTGAGTGATCGATGTGCTCGCCCGCACCCTGCGAAGGGCGGCGGCGGTGTTGCTGGCTAGCATGAACCCAATACTGACGACAGTCAACTCTGTATTGCATTTATTTATGACATCGTCCATGATGGGCGGCGCATGGGGAACCAAGAACTCGCCACTGTCACCCCAACCCGCTTCGAACGCCGTCGAGCGTCGACACGGGCGCGTCTCGTCGAGGCCGCCGAGCGATTGATGCGCGAACGCGGCGTCGAAGCGGTGACGATTCAGGACATCACCGACGCCGCCGACCTCGGTCACGGCACCTTCTACCTGCACTTCAAAGCGAAGGGCGATGTGCTCGGTCCCGTGATCGAGCGTTTGGCGGCACCGCTGCACGAGCAGGTCGATCGAGCCGCCCAAGGGTCCAACGATCCGGCGCTGCGCCAGGCACTCGGGCTGCGCATCCTGTTACGGGCGATCGCTGACGATCCGTTGTGGAGCTGGTACGCGCGCTCCGGGATCTCCTTCGGCCGGCTGAGCGCCGACATGGGGACGCAACCGGTGGACGACATGGAATACGGGTTGCAGAGCGGGCGCTACGACGTTTCCGATCTGCGCACCGCGATCTACTTCCTCGATGGGGCCCTGATCGGCGTGATCAGCGAACTCGACGACGGCCGGCCGGTCGACGAGGTCGCCGAGGCCGCCGCGGCCTTGATGCTGCGCGTCCTCGGCATCAATCCGTCAGAGGCGGCGGCCATCGCACAGGTCCCGCTCGACATGCCCGCTGCGACCACGTCCGAGGTCGTCGACTTTCCGTCGACGCCGACGCCGCGCGACTGACCCGAACCGTGCTGCCGCCGATGACGTCCGCCACCGTCCGTTCGTCCTGAATCGGAGTCACACCCGAAGGAGTCACTAATGAAGATCCTCGCCATTCCAGCCACGAACAGCCGCAACGGCATCAACCGGCAGCTCGTCGGCTACGCCGCGACGTTGCTCGAAAGCGGCGTGTTCGGCGTGGACGCCAGCGTCGAGATCCTCGACCTCAACGACTACGAGATGCCGATCTACAGCGACGAACGCCGCTACGGCGACGGCTTCCCGGAACCGGCGCAACGATTCTTGGACCAGATCGGCGCCGCCGATGCCGTGATCGTGTCGTTCGCCGAACACAACGGATCGTTCAGCGTTGCCTGGAAGAACGTCTACGACTGGGCATCGCGGATCGACATGCAGGTGTACCAGGGACGGCGAGTGGCGATGTTCGCCACGGCTCCCGGGCCACGAGGTGGTCTCGGCGTACTGGAACATGCCGCGCTCGCCGCCCCATTCTTCAGCGCCGACCTCGTCGGCACCCTGTCGATCCCCAGCTTCGGGGAGAACTTCGACACCGATGCCGGCGAGCTGTCCAACCCGGAACTCCGGGCGGAGTTCATCCGGATTCTCGGAGCACTCGCCACGACGTCCGTCGCCGCACCCTCGCACGCTTCTTGAACCGGCCGGAGCCCGAGCGACGCGCCTGATCTCGTGCTGCGTAACCATCAGCATCACCGCCGGCCAGCAGCCGCCCACCGCGAAGTGTTGAGCGTGCATCTACCACTCAGGAACGTGGTCGCAGGAGACCCCTGGTTACCGATGGGCCCACCGTCGTTGCGTGGTGAGCAAGCCCGATCTGAGCAGAGCGATACGTTCTCTCGATGGCCCCCCTCTTGCGCCTGCTCGCATCGGTGTGGGCCATCGCGCTTGGGTTGTTCGCTGGGGCCGTTGTGCTGTTTCTCGGGCCGAGCGAGGAAGTGGTCTGTGGCGAGGCGGAATGGCCCGCGTCCATCGTGCAGGATTGGATGAGCTTTCGCGGCCACACCGACGCAGCCAACGCCTCGCTGTGCTCGGTCCCGCAGAATTGGGTCATCTTCATGGCCGCGATACTCGTGCTCGCGGCAGTCGGGTCGGTAGTGGCGATCTGGGTGAGCGCCTCCCGATAGCCCCCACCTGAAGACCACGAGTTCATCGCCCGCCGCAGCGCAAGGCCCGCAACCGGCGTGAGCGCCGCAGCACCCCGAACGGTCGAGTCGCGGTGTTCTGGCGCCCCTGGCAGGGATCGAACCTGCGACGCACGGTTTAGGAAAAGGCCGTGAGCCGTCCGCAGCGTCCGCGACGGTCCGGCCCGTGTCGTGTGATCAGGTGTTTCGTCCAGACCGTCTCGGACTGTGTTGACCAGTATCGGCGAATTGATGGGACAAAACATGGGACAACCAAGGCGAGCCCACGGCACCGAGGTCGTGCACGACCGGCCGGTGTGACGGCACGACGTCGAGATCGGTCCGTTCCCAGCTGGATCGGAACGTGGATCGATTGCGGCGATCCGACGGGACCGATAGCGACCTGGTCGATGTCGGAGTGCGACGGTTAATCCGATCGACGCGAGCTGCTTGGTAGTCGGTAGCCCATTCCGCGGACGGTCTCGATTGCGTCGGCGTCGAGTTTCTTTCGCAGGTAGCGGATGTACACGTCGACGACGTTGCTGCCTGGGTCGAAGTCGTATCCCCAGACATGACTCAGTAGTTGCTCTCGAGTGATGACTTGCCCGGGGTGGTTCATGAAGAAGGCGAGCACTTGGTACTCGCGGGCGGTCAGTTCGACGGTGCGACCGTCAACGGTCGCGAGCCGGGTGTGCACGTCGAGCTGGATGTTGCCGGCCGACAGTGTGGTTGCATCGGGGGTTCCGACATCGCGGAGGCGGACGCGTATCCGCGCGAGCAGCTCGTCGAAGCTGAAGGGTTTGACGAGGTAGTCGTCGGCGCCCTGGTCGAGTCCCTTGACGCGGTCCGATACCGAGTCTCGTGCGGTGAGGACGATCACTGGGAGTCGCTCGCCACGTGCTCGGACCTGTGCGAGCACGTCGAACCCATCGACCACAGGAAGGCCGAGGTCGAGCACCATCAGGTCGAAGTCATCGTCGCGGGCAATCGAGGCCGCAGTCGCGCCGTCGGCGACGACCATCGTCGAGAACCCTGCTGCTGCGAGACCCTTGTCGACGAACGTGGCGATGCGCGGCTGGTCTTCGACGATCAGAATGCGGGTCATACAGCGGTCCTCTCACTTCCACGGCCATCCGGTCGTGCGTCCTCAGCAAACGAGTCCGACTCGCTTCGGTGGGGAAGCGTGATCGTGAACGTCGCCCCGCCTCCTGGAGTGTCGGTGAGCTCGACCGTCCCGCCGTGTCCGTCGACGATGGCTTTGACAATCGACAGTCCGAGGCCGGCACCGTCGCCATGCCGTCCAGCGCTTCCACCGCGGTCAAACCGTTCGAAGATGCGTTCGCGATCGGCGGCGGCGACACCCGAGCCCGAGTCGGCCACCCAGAACCGCACGGAGTCGCCGACGATCGAACTCCCCAACGCAACCGTTTGGGCCGCGGTGGTGTGCTCCACGGCGTTGCGTACCAGGTTGAGCAGTGCCTGGTTGATTCGCTGCGCGTCGAGTGCGACCTCACCCTCGCCACATGATGCGAGCTGCCAGTCTCGATCGGCAAGCGCTCGTGCCCGCGCCACGAGTTCGGTCGTCAAGTCCGCCAGCTCTACTGGCTCGGGTCGCACGAAGTCGGGTTGCTCGGCCTTGGCGAGCAGCAGCAGGTCGTTCACGATGCGGGTCATGCGATCGAGTTCATCGGTGACGAGCGCGATCGTTTCCTCGCGGTCTGCGGGGTCGTCGCCCATCACCTCCAGGTGGCCGCGCACCACGGTGATCGGCGTCCGGAGCTCGTGTCCGGCATCGTCGATGAACCGGCGTTGCGTGGCGAAGGCCGTGTCGAGCCGGTCGAGCATGTCGTTGAACGTGTCGGCGAGGCGTCCGATCTCGTCGTTCGTTTCGACGGGAATCCGCCGCGACAGGTCGGTCTCGGTGATCACAGTCGCTGTGTCGGTCAGTTCGCGGACAGGACGCAAGAGGCGTCCCGCAAGCAGCCACGCCGCCGACAAGGCCACCAGGACAACTCCGGCGCTGACGATCGCCTCGACGCGGATGAACTCCTCGATCTCGCGTTGCTCCTGGCGCTCGAAGTTGGCGACGATGAACACGCCCCGCGTCGTGCCGTCATCGGCGAGCGGTACCGCCAGGTATTGGACGGAACCGGCGTCGGTGTCGAGCGAGCCGCGTGATCCCTGCTGCAGCGCGGACCACGACGCGATCAGGTCGACATCTCGGTCGAGCCGCACGCCGTCGGGTGCGGTGGTGGTGCGGTACGGCCGACCAGCGACGATGGTCAGATAGACCTCGCCCTCGCCCGGGACGTTGCGCGCCAGGAAGGTGTCGAAAATCGCTCGCACGTCGGTGCCGAACGGTTGCCCGGTGTCGGGGTCGCTGCCGCGGGCGAGTCGTTCAATCTCCAGTCGCTCCTGCTCGAGCGAATCGGCAACCTCGTTGGACAGCCGATCAAGTAGCAGGGCCTGCTGCAGGAAGAGCCCGAGGGCCGTCGCACCAAGCAGCAAGATCGCCATCAATCCGAGGACTCTGGCCCGGAACCCCAGCGCTCGTCGCCGACGACGTGCTGTGCTCGACACGGCCTCAGTCGTCATCGTCGGTTCCGTCGTCATCGTCGTCGATTTCGTCATCGTCGAAGTCGTCTCCGTCATCGTCGACGTCGTCGGCCTCCGGCGCCACCGCGGGTGGTGGCGGCGGCGGCGGTGGCGGCGGCGGCGAAGCGGCTGGAGCGATGGTCGGAGGCGCCACCGACGGCGCGGCTGTGGTCGGGGGCGGCGAACTCGGAGGTGGCGCTGTCCGTTCCGGCTCGATAACGACTGGCGGCACGATCGATGCGCCCGGGAGCTGTTCGTCGTTGTCTGCAGGTTGCGTTGTCGTGGTGCTTGCCGTTCCGGGAACTGTTGACGACGGATCGTCACGGAGTTCGATCGCCGGGATCGGGTCGGCCGGGGGCTCCGAGCGGACGGTTTGCACGGCCCAGCCGACGGCAAACGCGACAACGGCCACCACCGCGACCACGATCATCCGTGTCGCGACGGTCACTGCGAATCGGTTGGCGTGCGTGTGATGGAGATACCGGCGGC
>JBCBSO010000026.1:0-14033 GCA_039819205.1 Actinomycetota bacterium | reverse complement strand
TGGCGGTCGTTGCCGTGGTGGTCGATTCGATAGTCGCGTTGTTGATGTCAGGGGTGTCGATGTCGGTTGTGTCGGTGTTGGTGGCGTCGAGCACGTCGACCTCGCTTCGTTCGGTACGGCGGGACGGGGACGGGGTGGTGACGGACATCACGACACTCCCTGCAGCTGGTTGGTGGATCGTTGGTCGGCCGGGTCACTGGTTGTGCGACCGGTGGCGTGGTACTGCACCGCATCGGCGGTCAGCGACATGAACACGTCTTCGAGGGTCCGCTCTTGGGGGATCAGCGAGGTGAGGGCGATGTTGGCGTCGCGGGCGACACGCCCGATGTGCGCTGCGTCGACACCACGAACGGAGATCACCTCTCGATCGTCGGAGCTGATCTCCACGCCGTCGCCTTGCAGCAACGGCACGAGGTCGGAAAGCGCGTCGCTGCGCACGATCGTCTGGTCGCCCTCGGCCATCGCCCGCAGTTCCGCGGTCGACACGTCGGCGATCAGGCGTCCGCGACCAACGATGACGAAGTGCTCGGCCATCAACTCCATCTCGCTCATCAGGTGCGACGACACGAAGACCGTGCGTCCCTCCCTGGCGAGGTCTTGGAGCAGGTGGCGGATCCACAAGATGCCCTCGGGGTCGAGTCCGTTGACTGGCTCGTCGAGCATGACCACCTCGGGATCGCCGAGGAGGGCTGCGGCGATGCCGAGCCGTTGGCCCATGCCGAGGGAGAATCCGCCGCCGCTGCGACGGGCCACATCGGTGAGTCCGACCAGGCCGAGCACTTCCTCGACACGGGCTTCGCCGATGCCGTTGGTCACGGCGAGCGCCATCAGATGGTCATAGGCCGAACGCTTGGGGTGGATCGCTCCGGCGTCGAGCAAGGCGCCGAGCGACGTCAACGGGGTGGGGTGCTCGGGCAGCGGCCGCCCGTCGACGAGGGCGGTCCCCGACGTGGGGGCGTCGAGCCCGAGGATCATTCGCATGGTTGTCGACTTCCCGGCGCCGTTGGGGCCGAGGAACCCGGTGACGATGCCGGGTTGCACGGAGAAGGTCAGATCGTCGACGGCGGTCGTCTCGCCGTAGCGCTTGGTGAGTTGGTGTACCTCGATCATGTGATCATCGTGCGCCTCGTGGTGGTACTCCGGCATCTGCCGACGGGAGGCTTGTCGACTACTCCAGCGGGAGTAGTCCCGCCTTTACATACATTGCTCGATGTATGTAAGGTCAACGACCGATGGCTCGCCGAACCCAACAGGAACGCACCGAGACCACCCGCACGGCACTGATCGACGCCACGCTCGACCTACTCGACGAGGTCGGCTGGGCAGCGACCACATCGGTTGCCGTGTGCGAACGCGCTGGGCTCACACGTGGCGCACTGGTGCATCACTTCGGCGACCTCCCCAACCTGCTCGCCGAATCACTCGACGAGCACTACGCCCGGTTGGCCGACGAGGCGCTCAGCGACGATCCCCCGGACACGATGGTCGAGCTGACCGAGCTGACCTGGTCGACGATCGACCACGGCCGGTTCAAGATCATGATCGAGGCCTGGCTGGCAGCGGCCAACGACCCGCAACTCGGCCAGGCACTCGCTCCGGTGATCGCCCGATTCGCCAAGTTGGTCGACGTCGATGCGGCCGGCGTGGCGGCCGACGCACCGACTCAGGCGCTGTTCTTCACCATCCGCGAAACGATGCTCGGCCTGGCGCTCGGTCGAGCCACTGCTGGCGGACCACTCCCCCACGAGCAGATGGTCGTCGACCAGCTGGTCACCCTCGCACGAGATCACGACGCCCGCTCCGGAGGCACCCGATGACCACCACAGAACCCCCGCCGACGCACGCCGACCACAACACCGGCCAGAGAATCGGCTACTCCGTCTGCACGATCTGTGACATCGGCTGTCAGCTGCGCGCCGTCGCGGAGGACAACACGGTCGTGCAGATTCTTCCGCACGACTCGCCCGCCGTCGCCCGCAACATCTGTTACAAGGGCACCGCCGCGCCACACATCCACAACCACGACGAGCGGCTGCGCGTCCCGCTCAAGCGAGTTGGCGAACGCGGCGACGACCGGTGGGAGGAGATCTCCTATGAACAGGCGATGGACGAGATCGCCGAGCGGCTGCGGACGATCATCGACACCCACGGCGCGGAGGCGTTCGCCGTGTCGACATCAGGGTGGAACACCCAAACCACACATGGGTTCGATCGCCGGTTCATGAATCTGCTCGGGGCGCCGAACTGGATCTCGGGCGTTGCGCTCTGCGCCGGCAACACGGCCGCCGTCAATCGACTGACCTACGGCTGGATGCCATTCCCTGACATCGCCAACAGCAACTGTGTGGTGCTGCTCGGACACAATCCGCGCAAACACTCGTGGACGCCGATCTACAACATGATCGAAGGCGCACGGAAGCGCGGAGCGGCGACCATCGTGGTCGACCCGCGCGTGTCCGATCAGGCGAAGAACGCCACGATTCACCTCCAGATCAGGGCGGGCACCGATGCCGCGCTCTTGCTTGGCTGGTTGCGGGTGATCGTCGACGAGCACCTCTACGACGAGGAGTTCGTGCGCGACTGGTGCGTCGGGTTCGACGAGTTGCGGACGCGGCTCGACGAGTATCCGCTCGAGCGCGTAGAGGAGATCTGCGGCGTCGATCGGGATCTGATCGCCCAGGCGGCGCGCATGTATGCGACCGCCGACGGGGCGTGCATCCCGTGGACGCCGATTACCGATCAGCAGCTCGATTCGACGTCGAGCATCCGTCTGCAGTCGATCCTGCGGGCGATCACTGGGAACCTCGACGTGGTCGGCGGCGAGACGCTCAATGCGCTCAACCCGGGGTGGCGTACCGAAGCCGAATTGCAGCTGCACGACGAAATCAGTCCGGAGCAGCGGGCCAAGCAGCTCGGCTACGACACGCACCCGGTGTTCACCTATCGCACCGCCGAAATGCTGCGCGAGCCCATGCAGCGGGTGTGGGGGCAGCAGTGGGTCGATCAGGTCATGGGCTGCCACATGGCCAACCCGTCCGAGGTGTTCCGGGCGATGGCCGACGCCGACCCATACCCGATCAAGGCGTTCTTCACGCTCGGCAACAACACGCTGTTGTCGTATCCGAACCAGCACCAGATCATGCGCGCCCTGCTCAACCAGGAGCTGATCGTCGCCCACGAGATCTTCATGACTCCGACCGCGATGCTCGCCGACTATGTGTTGCCCGGCGACGTGTTCACGGAGCGCAACCACATCGCCGACGCGTGGGCATGGGGCAACCGACTCACATTGTCCGAGCAGGTGGTCGAGGCACCCAAAGAGGCGAGCTCGACGTTCCGCTTCTGGACCGACCTCGGCCGGCGGATGGGCTTCGCCGAGCAGTTCCCCTGGGACACGATCGAACAGATACTCGACCATCGTCTCGAGCCGTCGGGGCGGACGTGGAACGAATTCCGCAACTCGGTCGTGATGGAGATGCCCTCCCCGGCATATCGCAAGTACCGCACCACCGGGTTCGCCACGCCCTCGGGCAAAGTCGAGCTGTCGTCGTCGATGCTCGACGAACTCGGCTTCGATCCCTTGCCGTACTACCGCGAGAAGCCCGAGCCGTCGACGGACTACCCCTACCTGGTGTTCTCGGGGGTGCGCGAGGACCCGTTCTTCCAAACCGGGCAACGCAACATCGGTGTGCTCCGCCGGCGCTCGCCCGCACCGCGCTTCTTCATCCACCCCGACGACGCCCGTCGAGACGGTCTCCACGACGGGCAATGGGCGCGCCTTGAAACGCCCTACGGACAGGTCACCGCGAAGGTCGAGTTGCAGGCCGAGATGCGCACGGGCCACCTGCGCGTGCCGCACGGTTGGTGGTATCCCGAAACCCGCGGTCGCGTCGATCTCGCCGGCGCGTTCGTGTCATCAGATGCCGTGCTCACCCCCGACGACGACGAGCATCTCGACTACGAACAGGGTGTGCCGCACTTCAAGGGGTACCCGGGTCGTCTGGTGGCCTGCGATGCTCCCGAGGGCATGGGTCGCACGACCCTCGAGGGCTGAGCCACGATGGGCTCCGGAGGCCGACGATGACCGAACGCAGCTCGTTCGAGCAACGGAAGAAGGAACTGGCCGGCGCCGCACTCGGACTGCTCGGCAACAAGGCGATGTCGAAGAAAACCACCGGCATCGACGGCGTGGCCAAGAAGCTCGTCGCCAAACAAGCGGGCGAGGTGCCTCCCGACCCCGAGTTGGATCATCCCGCTGAGTGGGACCGGCCCGTCGATTGATGATCGACTACTCATGATCGGACACTGATGATCGACTTTGGCGATTCGTCGTTGACGGTGCGCGGCGACATCGGCGAGGCCCACGCGACCGCGCTCGACGACATCGCCCGGGCGGGCACATGGCTGACCGGTACCGAACGCGTGGCGATCGCCGCCGAGGTGCGCGCGGCGCCGCACTCGACGTTGAGCCTCGAGCGCAAGAACGCGCTGTCGCCGTACGCCGTAGCGGGCACCCATGAATCGAACGGGCCGCTCAGCTCTGACCAGATCGAGGCCATCCATCGCATCACCATCGATCCGGCACGACTGAGCCGCCGGTTCTTCGATGAATCGGTGGCCGCATGGTCGACGCCGGAGCGCTACGTCGAGATGGTCGGAGTAACGGTCCGGATGGTGGCAATCGACACGTTCTGTCGGGCGATCGGTGCCGATTCGCAGCCGCTGCCCGAACCGGTCGATGGCGATCCCTCAGGTGTTCAGCCGGAAGGACTCACCACGGGCGAAGCGTGGGTTCCGATGCTCAGCGACGAAGCGATGCGCGCCGAAGGGTTGTCGAACACGAAGTCGGCAGGCAACGTCGTGCGCGCCCTCAGTGCGGTGCCGGCCGAGGTTCGAGGATGGGGTGTGTTGAGTGCCGCGCACTACGTGCCCAACGACAAGGTCGCCGAGCCGTCGTGGTCGAACCGAGCGCTCTTGCGACACGAGATCGAGGCGGTGGCGACGAGGGTGTCGACGTTCAACGAGTGCTTCTATTGATCGGCCAGTCACGCCACGCTGCTCAGTTTGAGCAGCGCACTCGAGCCGGGCAGCGACGCGATCGACCCGGAACTACTGGCGTACGCCGACGCAGTACTCAACGGCTCACCAACCGATCGCGCCGCAGCGCAGGAAGCGCTGCGAACCTCACGCGGTGACGCCGCGGTGGTCGACGCAGCTGGCGTGATCGCCAACTTCTCCCAGATGAACCGGATCGCCGATGCCGCCGGCATCGCCCTCGACGCGCCGACCCAGATGTTCGCCGAGCAGCTCATCGACGACGGCGGCTACCGCAACTTCGCATCGGCGGAGAACACCGAGCCGATCGGCACGGCGAAGCGGATCGCCGGTCGAGGGCTGCGGCGGGTTGCACCCACCGCGTTGCGTGCACAGTCGGCGATCGCGGCGCGGTTCAAGCGCTCGCGTGACTAGCTGCCGCCGGCCGTGTCGGCCCACGTCGCACCGACGCGGGCGGCGTCGCCAGGTGGCCGTCTCCCCGGCCCTTCACGGTCAGTGGCTCGTTGCTCGAGCCGCGCCGCCGAGAGCGATCGACACCTTGACAGCATCCCCACCTCGTGACGGTTCGGCCGGACCGGCGACGAGCAACACGCGCAACGAGGCGTCGAGGCAATCCTGGTACAGGGCGTTGCACAGCTCGGCCAGCGACCGCGACTCCTCCCACACGGAGTAGGGAGCGTCCCCCACGGGATCGCTCACGGTTCCCGAGTAGGTGGCCTGCAGCACGGCGCATCCAGGCGCGCGGGGCACAGCGACGATTCGTCGCTCCGTGAGCCCGGCACGCTGGTAGATCGAGAGCATCTTCGACGATCCCGGTCCTGCCACGAGCGCGATGCGCGGCGTCCAGATCGGCGGGTCGGGTTCCGGCTCGATCGCCGACATAGCTGTATCGATGGACGCTGCGCCGTCGAGGCCTGCGACGATCTCATCGACGTGATCGCCGTTCCCGACCACCAAGGCATCGGTACCCCTGACATCAACAACGCGACTATCGAATCGACCACCACGGCAACGACCGCCACCGCCCAACGAGCGGCCGCCGGCACCAAGGTCCGCTGGCACAACGTGATCCGTGGCGAGTGGATCAAGTTCCGCTCGGTCCGTTCGACCAAGATCACCCTTCTCGCCTCGGGCGCAGCCATGGTGCTCCTCGGCATCATCTTCTCGGTAACGGCTGGTTCTGACGAACCGGCGGGACCGGCGACGCTGCTCACCGACCCAGTGCAGTTGGCGCTCGCCGCAAGCGACATGAGCGCCATGATCATCGGCGTGCTCGGCGTGTTACTCATCGCCGGCGAGTACTCCACCGGACTGATCCGCACCACCATCGCCGCTGTCGGTGACCGGCTCAAGGTGCTCGGCTCCAAGGCGGTCGTGCTGGCCGGGGTGAGTGCCGTCGTCGTGGCGATCTCGTCGGTGCTCGCGCTGTGGCTCGGCCAAGCGGTGTACGCAGGCGATCAAGCGACGATGGCGCTGACCGATCCCGACATCGTCGGCGTCGTACTGGGAACCACCACCTACCTCGTCGGCATTGGCCTGATCGGCCTCGCATTGGGAGCGATCCTGCGCTCGACCGCCGCGGCGATCGGATTGCTCGTCGGCGGTGTGTTCATCGTGCCTGGCCTCATGACGCTGCTGCCCGACTGGTTTACCGAGAACGTGGTCAAGTTCCTGCCCTCCGAGGCCGGGTCCGCCATGATGTCCACGGTGTCCGATCCCGACCTCCTCAGCACCGGAGCGGCCTACGGCGTCTTCGCCGCCTGGGTCGTCGGCCTCCTCGGAGTGGCGGCCGTACTCTTGAAGCGGCGCGACGCATGAGCGACGGCGGCGAGCGGCCGTCGGTCGTCGAGTGGTTCCGAGCGGATCCTCGACGAACCGATGTGCTGATCGCCGTCGTCACGGTAGCCCTTGCCGCGATTCTCGGTGCGGCCTCCCCCCAACCGTTTGATGCCGGCTGGCCCGAAGTGGTCGCCGGCATCGGCGCGTTCGTTGTCCTGGTCTTCCGCCGGTCGTGGCCCCTCCCACTGCTTGCGTTCGCCGTCGTCTCCGCAGCGATCCATGTGGTGGTCTGGGAACAGCCGTCGCCGATGATCTTTGCGGCCGTGGTGTTGCTCACCACGGCGTGCATCCGACTCGAGCGGGGTCCAGCCATCGTGCTCGGGGTCGCCGTCGGGTTTGCGCTCTACGGCATTGCGTTGTCGAACACCGACGACCTCGGAGTTGGCGACGAGCGTGCGTTGATCGCGTTCGTGTGGGCGGCCGCCGCCGTCGGCATCGCCGACGCAACGCGTTCGTGGCGTCGTTATCGCGACTCGTCAGAGCAGGCGGTGCGGTCGGCCGTACTCGCCGCGGAGGCCCGTACCCGACAGGAAGTCAGCGAGGAACGCCTGGCGATCGCCCGCGAGTTGCACGATCTGCTGGCGCACAATCTGTCGGTGATGAACGTGCAGACCGGCGCTGCGCTCCATCTCCTGCACACCGACCCGGATGCGGCCGAAGCTGCGCTCAGCGAGGCGCGCACCGCTGGCAAGTCCGTGCTCGACGAGCTCAGCGAGTTGCTCGGCGTGCTGCGTCAGGACGAGGGTGCGCCACTGCAGTCGGTGCCGACGGTCGAACGCATCCCAGCGCTCATCGACACCATGCGTACGGCCGGCCTCGAGGTGTCGTGGACCGCCAGCGGACAACCTGTTCAGCTTGCGCCAGCGGTGTCGTTGGCTGTGTATCGAATTGTGCAAGAGGCGCTCACCAACGCCGCGAAACACGGCGCGGGTCGAGCCAACGCAGCGGTCGAGTGGAGCGACACAACCGTCACCGTCGAGATCTCGAACCCGGTGGCCAATGAAGTCGGCGTCGACAGTCCGAGCGGCGGCCACGGCGTGATCGGCATGCGTGAGCGGGCGGAAAGCAACGGCGGTTCGCTCGACGTCACCACCGACGGTCACGTCTTTCGTGTGATCGCGGTCTTGCCGTCGTCGATGCAATCAGTTGGGGGTGCCACGCAGTGACGGTGCGCGTGGTGCTGGTCGACGACCAGGCGCTGATCCGCGCCGGGTTCAAGGCGATCATCGACTCCACCGACGACCTCGAGGTGGTGGCCGAGGTCGACGACGGCCTGGGGGCACTCGATGCGATCCGCGAGTCGCGCGCCGATGTGGTGCTGATGGACATTCGGATGCCCGGTCGCGATGGCATCGAGACCACGCGGCTGATCGTCGGCGACGACGACCTCGCCGGCGTGCGAGTGATCGTCTTGACCACCTTCGAGCTCGACGAGTACGTCGTCGCCGCGATGGGCGCAGGGGCGAGTGGGTTCCTCGACAAGGGCGTCGACCCCGACGTGCTGCTCGACGCGATTCGCGTCGTCGCAGCGGGCGACGCGCTGCTCACGCCGCGCGCAACGCGCGCGCTCTTGACGTCGATCGACGGCACGCCGACGACGGCAACGCCGCTCGACGAACGGGCGATCGAGACGCTGACCGCCCGCGAACGCGAGGTGGTCGGCTTGGTGGGGCAAGGTCTGTCGAACGAGGAAATCGCCGAGCGGCTCTACCTGTCGCCGCTGACGGCGAAGACACATGTCAGCCGAGCGATGACCAAGCTGCACGCACGCGATCGTGCCCAGCTCGTCGTGATCGCCTTTCGCACCGGCCTGACGCAACTGGACGACCTGTAGCAGCGCGCTGAAATGTTCGCGGAAACCGGCGCGTGGCGCCGGAAATCCCCGGTTTTTGGGCGTGGTCCGTCAGGTGTCGAGGTCGGCGGGACGCCAGAAGCCGGGCAGCGGGGCATCGATGGTGCCCGCTGCGTACTCGGCCAGCCGAGCCTGGGCGTCCGGCGCGAGCAGGTCGACGACGTCGAAGAATGCGCTTGATCCCGCAGCGCGCAACGCGACATCGCCCTCCGACGAGCGGCGCGGCAGTTCAGTGGTGAGGGCGACGTAGCGCTGTTCGGGGGATCGCCCGCGGACGGCGGCGGCACGGCCGAGGAAACGCCACACCTCGTCGGTCAGGGCGAGGCCGCCGCGATGGGTGACGAACGGGCCGGCGACGTCGAACCACCATTCGCCGCCCTGGGCATCATGGGCGATGAGGTCGATGGTGACCGACGTGCGGCGTGCCTTGCGTTTCACTGCACTGATCTCGAAGCCGGCGCTCTGCAACACCTCAGCGGCCAGCTTTCCGGCTGAGGGGCCCTCGAGTTGCGTGGCGGCGACCGTGGAACGATGTGCCGCCGCAGCTGCTTCAGCCGCCACGGCGACTCGTTCGCGAGCGATGGTGACGTACTCGGGGTCGGTGTCGTAGCCGATGTATCGGCGGCCCAACATCTCGGCGGCCACCAGGGTCGAACCGCTACCCATGAACGGGTCGAGCACGAGGTCGTCGACGAAGGTGTACAGCTGGATCAACTGCTCGGGGAGCTCGATCGGAAACGGTGCGGGATGGCCCACTCGGCGCGCGCTCTCGCTCGGCATCGACCACACGTCGAGCGTCGACGCCAGAAAGTCATCGGTCATCACCGTGTTCTCGTGCGGCAGTCCGTCGGCCTTGCGTTGGGCCACCGTACGGGCGCGATCGAACCGGCCCTTGCTGGCCACGATCACCCGCTCGGTCACGTCGCGCAGCACCGGGTTGGCCGCGCTGCGATACGAACCCCACGCACACGATCCGCTGGCGCCCTCGCCCTTCTGCCAGATCAGTTCGCCGCGCAGCAGCAGGCCGAGATCGCGCTCGAGGATGCCGATCACGTCGGCCGACAAGCTGCGATACGGCTTGCGCCCGAGGTTGGCGACATTGACCGCGATGCGCCCGCCGGGTTCGAGTGTGCGCACACATTCGGCGAACACGTCGCGCAGCAACTCGAGGTATTCGATGTAGGTCGAGGGCACCCCGTCGCGTTCGAGTTCCTCTTCGTATTGCTTGCCGGCGAAGTACGGCGGCGAGGTGACCACGAGCGCCACCGACCCGTCGGGCAACGCCGACATTTCCCGAGCGTCGCCGCACACGAACGGATCGTCGACCGGCTTCGGGGGCAGCACGGTGTCGTCGTCGGTCACGTCCGGCGCGCGGAACCGCTCGTAGAACGCCGACGCATCGTGGCTCTCCCGGGCGCCCGCACCGAAGTTTGACGTCGCGGTGCTCCGGCGCTTCTTCATACGGCAACTCCGCGGCGAACGCTAGCAGCGCGCCCCGAACAACCGCGCGACCCGCCCGCCGCGCCGTCACGTCGCGCGTCGACGCCGCTCCGAAAAACCGGGGATTTCGTGCGCCACGCGCCTGTTCGCGCGAACAGAACCGGATGGTGATGATGACGTGTCAGGTCATCGGACGCACGAGCTGCCCTCGGTACCGTCGCCAACCATGAGCGCAGAGGCCACCACGTTGATCCATCAGACGATGCCGTTGTGCGCAACGCTCGGGATCACTGCCGAGCGACTCGATGCCGACGAGGTGGTGTTGACGATGCCGTGGGCCGCCGCGCGGTGCACGATCGGTGGCGCGCTACATGGCGGAGCGATCATGGCCCTCGCCGACTCGGCTGGTGCCGCGGCGGCCGCGGCCAACCTGCCATCGGGTGCCACCGGGACGTCGACCATCGAGTCGAAGACAAACTTCGTTGGCGCGGTCACGGAGGGAGTGGCGGTGGCCACCTCGCGGGTGTTGCACGCCGGCTCGACGACGATCGTGGTGGAAACCGAGGTGCGCGCCGCCGATCGCCTCGTGGCCAAGACGACCCAGACCCAAATCGTCCTCCGTCCGCGCTCCTGACCAGCCGAAATCCCGGGGATTCCAGGCGCCACGCGCCGGATTTCTACGAAAGAACGGTTAGCTGATGACCAGGTAGCCGTCGAGTGTGGTGAGCAGCGGTGAGGTCGGTGGCGGTGGCAACGGGTGGCCCAGCGCATCGTGGCGGACTTCGCCGATCCAGCAGTCGTGCTGATACTCGTGGTTGATCAGGCTGACGAGGAGGGTGGAGGCGACGGCGCGCATTTGGGTCGCGGCGCCGACATCGCCGGCGGCGATCAGCCTGATTCGTGTCCGGACCTTGATGGCCACCGTGGTCCGGAACTCGCTGAGTGCGGTGATCGCAGGGACCGCGCCGCGCGCTCTCTCTGGCGTCGCCGAGTCCGCCAAGGCTTCCAGCGCCGGGTCGAGCCGCGGCTCGGCGGCGGTGAGGTTGCGCAACATGAAGTGGGCGACAGCAGGCTGATGGGCGAGGTGCCAACCGATCGACGACGACTCGTCGTTCGGACGCCAGGCGATCTCTTCCTCGTTGAGTCCGTCGATCAGCGACTCCGTGTACGCGAGCGCACGGTCGTATTCGCTGAGCAGCGCGTCGAGCTCGATCGAGATCACGGTGCGGTCGCTTGTGTTGCCGACGGCGGTGGTCCGGACGGTCGGCGTCCGATGATCGCCAGTATCCCCGTGACGACGAGCGCCAGCAGAGTCACGATCATTCCCGCTGTGGTCACGCCGTGGGGCATCGTGTCGGCGGCGCCGGGGTTACGGTCGGCGATGCCGACCGGGTCGGTGCCAATTTCGAGCAGCGAGCTCAGCCACAGCCAGAAGGCAACTGCGATTCCGCCTGCGGCCACGCCGAGTCCGTAGCGGCGGACGACCAGGAAGCCGATCACCCCGGTGCCGGCGATCAGTGCCACCTGTGCGAGGCGACCGGCGAAGTATGCGGTCGGGAGGTCGATCGCCACCGTTGGCGAGGAGAAGTTGTCGGCAAAGCTGGCCTCACCAACCGGTACCAGGGGGCCGGCGGCGAGCATCATCATGCCCAGCGCACCCACGGCCGCGCTCCACGGGTTGAGCGGCGGTTGGCCACCGGTGCCCATCAGGCGCAGGGAGGCGAAGAACACGAGCAGCCCGACCACACCGACCGCAGCAATCAACCAAAAGCCGGTGTCGCGAGTGACCGTGAGGGTGAACACCTCCGACGATTCGCGGGTGATCGACTCGGCCTCGGCGATCGGGCGCTCGACGAGGGCGATGCACAGCGCTGCCCAGCCGAGCACGGCGATCCCGGCGCCGCCCGCCAGTCCGGCGCCGACGCGCAACCCGAAGCACGCCAACAAGCCGCCGATCACCATCACCCCGGTACCAACCCAGCCAGCGATTGCCAGGTTGGAGCCGAGGTCATCGAGCGTGCTGACGCCGTTGGTGATACCGGCGATCGGACGGGTGGTGCGAATGTCGCTGAGGTCGGCGACGGCAGCCATCAGCGTGGCGATTGCCCCAAACACCGCCAGCACGAACACCAGTCGCAGCGTGAACGGCGGGCGCGCTTCGGGATACTCCTCGACGTCCTCGATGCCGTCGAACACCGCGGGGAGCTCCTCGGTGGCACCGGACCGAATGGGCGGGCCCGCGGGCATCGCCCCCATCGGTTCGGTTGCGGTGCCGGCTGCCGCAACGGCAGCGGTGGTCGTTGCCACCGGCTCGGTGGCTGCCTCGGCCGCGGGGATCGCCCACTCCGGTTCGGGGAGCGGCGGCTGGGGATTGATCTCGGCGGTTGGCAAGTCGGCCGCACTGGGCATGTTCGTCGCCGTCGGCGCGTCGGCCGACCCCGCATCTGCTGCGGCGATCACGGTGGTGGCGGCCGCCGCAGCAACGATGGCATCGGTTCGCTCGTCGTCCGTCTCGGGCGGGTCATCGGTCTCGACCGTGGTGTCGTCGCTGGAGTCGGGCGAGTCGTCGCCGGGCTGCTCATCGGCGGCGGCAGCAGTGTCTGGGCCGCCGGTTTGTGCATCGTCGATGCCGGATGTCTCAGCGTTCGGGTCGGCGCCGGACCCGTCGTTGTCTTCCGCCGACGTGTCGTCGACGTCAACATCGGTGATCTCGTCATCGAACTGGTCGCCGACCTCGTCATCGGACTGGCCGTCGGGGGTCGGCGCGTCGCTGCCGATCACGTCGACCTCTTGAGTGGCCTCGGTCACCCCGCGAAGGGAGGCGCCGCACTCGTGGCAGAACTTCTGCTCAGGGGATACCTCTGCGCCGCAGCTCGGACACTGCATCGCATCCGACTGTAGGAGATCACTACCGGTGCGACGGGTGCACCCCCCGAGCACCGATCCAGCCCACCGATCGGGCCCACCGATCGAGATCGTCAACAATGGTCGACGCATGCCGATCGAGTCGACAGCAGCGGGTGGGGCGCCAGCGGTGATCGGCCGCTTTGCGCCGTCGCCGACCGGCGCGCTGCACCTTGGCAACCTGCGTACTGCGCTGATCGCCTGGCTGTCGGCACGTTCCCAGGGTGGCGGGTTCATCGTGCGCATGGAGGATCTGGACCGGGCGACCGCGGACCCGGTTGCCGCCAAGCGTCAGCTCGCCGACCTCGCGGCGCTGGGACTCGACTGGGACGGTGAGGTCGTGTTCCAGAGCACCCGATTCGCCCGCTACGACGAGGCACTTCGCGTGCTCGCCGCTCGCGGGCTCGTGTACGAGTGCTTCTGCAGCCGCCGCGAGGTGCGCGAGCAGATCGACGCCGCGGTGACTGCGCCGCACGGGCCACCGGGCGCGTACCCGGGGACGTGTCGCGATCTCGATGACGAGGCTCGAGCGGCGAAGCGGGCGACCGGGCGTCCGGCTGCGCACCGGCTGCGCACCGACGGGCAGTTCATTGCGTTCGCCGAACGCCGCGGCAAACGCGCTGAGGGCGCCGTCGACGACTTCGTGTTGCGCCGCAACGACGGTACGCCGTCGTACAACGTGGCGGTGGTGGTCGATGACGAGGAGCAGGGGATCACCGAAGTGGTGCGCGGCGATGACCTGCAGGCATCGACGCCGCGGCAGGTGCTCCTGCAGCAGTTGCTCGGCTATCGGACACCGACGTATCTCCACGTCCCGCTACTGCTTGGTGACGACGGCGAACGCTTAGCCAAGCGTCACGGGGCGGTCACGCTCGACGACCTCCGTGCCGACGGGGTCGAGATCGCATCGATCGTCGCCTGGATGGCCCGCACGCTGGGCCTT
>JBCBSO010000025.1:0-14035 GCA_039819205.1 Actinomycetota bacterium | reverse complement strand
GATCGTCGAGTGTTGCCAGGTCGCCTTGGAGATCCGCGAGGTGCTGGCCGCTGTCGAGCTCGAAGGCTGGTGCAAGACGTCAGGCTCGAAGGGATTGCAGCTGTACGTGCCGTTGAACGACGACGACCCGGCGACCGCTCCGACTCATGATGCTGCGGCCGACTTTGCCCTGGCGGTCGGCCAGCTGCTCGACCGTCGGCGGCCGGGCACGACGACCACCGTGATGGCCAAGGCGGAGCGCCCGGGAAAGGTATTCGTCGACTGGAGCCAGAACGCACACCACAAAACGACGATCGCGCCGTACTCGTTGCGCGCCCGTCCGGCGCCGACCGTGTCGACCCCGGTGTCGTGGGACGAGGTCGGCGACGCCGCGGCCCAGGAGATCGAGTTGGTGTTTGCGGCGCCAGACGTGCTCGCACGCGTGGACGAGTCTGGCGACCTGTTTGCGCCGGTGCTGACGATGCAGCAGCAACTGCCGCGGCCTGGCTGATTACCCGGGTTGCTCGCCGCGAACAGTGGTGGATCGAGCACCAACCGTCGTCGTTCCGCCCAACTCCTCACGATCGATGGTGGGGTTCGCGCGATCTGCGGTCAGACTGTGGGGATGCCTGCAGCCGCGCGCGCTCGTACCCCGGTTGCCGGGGTGTCGCTCGCGATCGTTGGCGCGCTCGCGTTTAGCGCTTGCAGTTTGGTCGATCGTGGTGGTCAAGACGCGGATGGTGCAGATCCGGGCGCCGCCCAGGCCGCAGCGCCCACCGCTGATCGACCCGCGTCGCCGGTGATCGTTGCCGATGGTGCCGCCGGGTCCGGCGGTGTCGAGAGCGGCCGGCTCGCCGACGACGGCGCTGCCGCCCGCCCGGTGGTGCCGACCTCAACCGTGCCGGCGCTGACGGGATGGGCAGCGTTCGATGCCTCGCTGCGCGACGAGATTCTCGGCGGCGGCTCACAAGCGTTGTCGGTGGCCGTGGCGATCAACGGCGAGCTCGTCCACGAGGAGACCTTTGGCCGGCAAGCGCCCGAAACGCTCGAAGCCGCCGACGTCGACGACCGGTTTCGCGTCGCCAGTATCAGCAAGACGATCACCGCCATCACCGTGATGCAGTTCGTCGAGGATGGTCTCATCGGACTCGATGAGCCGGTCGGCGCACGTATCGCCGAGTACGTCGGCATCGCCAACCCGTCGGCGCGGGCGTCGGCGATCACGGTGCGCCAGTTGCTCACCCACACGTCGGGCTTTCCGCAGTCGCAGTCGACCTTCTTCTCCAACCGCGTGTGGGCGTGCCCGCAGGCCGCCGCCGCCGGGCTGAGCGGCGGCATCGGCGGCAACGGTTACGACTACAGCAACATGAACTACTGCGTGCTGGGGATGCTCCTCGAACAGCTCACTGGACAGCGCTACGAAGAGGTTGTGTACGAGCGGCTGCTCACCCCGCTCGGCATCTCGGGAATGCGCATCGCACCGAGTTACGACCCGGGCCCGGGGGAGATCGAGCACTACACCACCGAGGGGCGCAACTACATGGAGGCGTTGGGCGGTGCTGGCGCCTGGGTCGCTACCGCAGGCGACATCGTGACGATCCTGGACAGTCTCGACCTGACCAAGCCCGGGTGGAAGCCGCTCACCGCACCCTCGGTGGCGATGATGCGCACCAGTGGCACGGGAGGCGGCGACCGTGGGTACGGCATGGGGCTGTTGCTGTACGGCGGCGGGGTGCACGGGCACACCGGCACACTCGAGAGCACGCACGCCATGGTGCTCAACCGCAATGACGGGGTGACGTGGGCGGTGCTCGTCGCCGGATCGACACCCAGTGAGTCGTCGAACTTGCGGGCGATGGTCGACCGGGCCTTCGCTGCCGGCGGCTTCGTATTCGCCTGATGAATGTGTCGTCGAGGATTCCGTTGACGGTGATCGGCGGGTACCTCGGCGCTGGCAAAACAACCTTGCTCAACCGCGTGCTCAGCGACGCCCATGAGCGACGGTTCGGGGTGATCGTCAACGACTTCGGTGAGGTCGGTATCGACGGCGCATTGCTCGACACCGTGCACGACGGTGTCGTCAACTTGCCGAACGGGTGCGTGTGCTGCACCGTGGCCGACGGGTTGGCAACCGCCCTTGAACGGATTGGCGCGATGGCGATCGACCAAGTGGTCATCGAGGCGAGTGGGGTGGCCGACCCGTCGGTGGTCGGCCATTGGGGCACGGTGCCGCCGTTCCGTCCCGGGGGCGTCGTGGTGCTCGCTTCCGCTTCTTCGATCGGCGATCTCGTCGACGATCGGTTCGTGTCAGCCGAGGTCCGGCGGCAGCTCTCCGGGGCTGATCTGGTGGTGCTCACCCACGCCGACCGCGTCGATGCCGACGAGCTGTCGGCGGCGCGCGACATCGTGCGATCGCTGAGCGAGGCGCCGGTGACCACTGCCGTGCGCGGTGACGTGTCGCTCCCCGACGCGCTCGTGATCGACGACCCACGCGACACCCGCGACTCGCCGACCGGCGACCACAGCGACCGGTACATCACGGCGACGTGGCGGTCGGCGCAGCCGATCTCGCGGGCGGCGCTCGACGAACACCTGGCTGGGTTCGGATCCGACGTGGTGCGGGCGAAGGGGATCGTGCGCCTGGACGACGGATCGGTCGTGGAGGTCCAACGGGTCGGCCGGGCCACCGAAGTGAGCCTGACCAACGCCGAGATCGACCAGTCGACGATCGTGTCGATCTCGACACAGCCCTGGTGACTCGACGCCGCCAACGCGACTCCACAACATCTCCACGGCGGTTCCAAGACGCCATCGCTCATGGCCGTCATCGTGGCGGCCATGAACACGTCGCAACGGTCCGTATCACCCGCAGCCCTCTCTCAGCTCCGGCCAACGGCTCGTCGCCGACGCATCGTCAGCGGCGTCTTGGCCGCAGCGGTGTCGATCGGTGCAGTCTCGGCGTGGCAGGCCGATGCGTCATCTGGCGATGGCGCATCGTTTGTGCCGACGGCGCCCTGTCGGCTGTTCGACACCCGGCCTGGGGCGCCCCCGTCCGACGGAATCAAGGCGCCGGTCGGCTCGGGAGACAGCGCAGTGCGCACCCAGCAGGTGACCGGTGGGGTCGGTGATTGTGATGTGCCCGCAGAAGCGGTTGCGGTGTCGATGAACGTCACCGCGGTGAACGGCACGGCGCAGTCGAACTTGCGCGTGTTCCCCGCCGACGTGGCCACGCCGACGGCGTCAAACCTCAACTGGCTCGCCGGACAGTCGCCGACGCCGAACAACGTCGATGTCCAACTGTCGACCGGCGGTGCGATCAAGCTGTTCAATCAGAACGGCACCGTCGATGTCGTTGCCGACGTGGTCGGCTACTACACGCCGACCGAGCTCGATGCTCTCCGCGCCCAGGTCAGCGAGTTGCAGGCACAGGTGCGGTCGACCAACGAGCAGACCGAATCGCGACTCACCGCTATTGAGTCGGAGGCGGGCGCCTTGTCGGGCCGCGTCGGATCGGTGGAGGCGCGCACGGCGTTCAGCGTGTCGGCAAGTGATGACGAGGGCGTCGAGGTCGGCGATGACCCGCTGACCGTGCTCCGACTGAACCTCACTGCGCCCGTCGACGGGAGCGTGATGCTCAGCTACTCGGCGCAAGCGCAGACGTTTTTCGTGGGCGCAGTGTTGTGGTGCGGGGTCTTCAAGGAGGGCGACGTTCCTCCCGGGAGTTGGAATCGGGGACCCGGAGCAGCCTGGACGGAGACCGATCGCTCGGCCGACGAAGCCACGTTGAGCGCAACGAGAGGATTCTCGGTGGCGGCAGGGGTGCCGACGACGTTCGAGTTGGTGTGCCAACGCGACGAGACCTCCGGCGGATTCGTCTCCGGCCGGTCGATGACGGCGGTGTTCACCGCTGACTGACGAGGATCGATGTACGGGGGGCGGTGGCTCCAGCAATTCTCCACTCCGCCTCCAAGACGCCGCTGCGTGGAGCCGTCATCGTGGCGGGCATGAGCACGACGAACGACTCCCAGGCGGCTGTCTCCCGATCGCAACGGCAGGGTTCGCCGGTTCGCCGACGTCTCTTCGGCGGCGCCGCCGCCGTTGCCGTGTTGATCGGTGCCGTCTCGGCATGGCAGGTCGACGCCTCGTCCAGCGATGGCGCGTCGTTTGTGCCGGTTGCCCCATGCCGCCTGTTCGACACTCGCCCGGGTGCGCCACCAGCGGACACGACGAAGTCCCCCGTTGGCGCTGGCGACGCCGCGGTGCGAACGCAGCAGGTCACCGGTGCGGTCGGCGATTGCATGGTGCCGGCGGATGCGGTGGCGGTGTCGATGAACGTCACCGCAGTGAACGGCACGGCGCAGTCGAACCTGCGGCTGTTTCCCGCCGACGTGGCTACGCCGACTGCATCGAACCTGAACTGGGTGGCGGGCCAGTCGCCGACGCCGAACAAGGTCGATGTGCAACTGTCGACGGGGGGTGCGGTCAAGCTGTTCAACCAGAACGGCACCGTCGATGTGGTGGCCGACGTGGTCGGTTACTACACACCAAACGATCTCGACGTGCTTCGCACCCAGGTGAGCGAACTCGCGACACGCCTACAGTCGGTCGAGTCCAAGACCGACAACGTCGTCGGCCGGTTCGACGACGTGGAAGACCGCACCGCGTTCAGCGTGTCGTCCAGTGATGCAACCGGCGTCGAGATCGAGGATGACGCGCGAACGATTCTCGAACTCGACCTGACTGCGCCGGTAGATGGGGAGGTGATCCTCACGCACTCAACGCAGGCCCTGACGTTCGGGATTGGCGCAGTGCTGTGGTGTGGTGTGTTCAAGGAAGGTGAAGTGCCGCCGGGCGAGTGGTCCCGCGACCCTGGGGTGGCGTGGACCGAAACCGATGATGCCGTGTCCGCACACGAAGCAACGCTCACCGCCACGGCGGCGTTTGGCGTCACGGCCAACGTGCCAACGACCTTCGTGCTCGTGTGCGAGCGCAGCGTGCCACAGGGCGGCTTCGTCTCCAGCCGCACGATGACGGCCGTGTTCACCGCGGACTAACGGCGGTCCACTTCGGCGTTAGCGGCCGGCGAACGGGGTGCCCCCGACGACCGTCCCCCAGACCGGGATGTCGCGGATCGTCATCGGGTCGACCGCCAGTGGGTCGTCGCCGAGCACGGTGAAGTCGGCGGCCTTCCCACACTCGATCGTGCCGAACTCGCGGTCGAGGTGCAGTTGGTAGGCGGCGTCGAGGGTCACGGACCGCAGGGCGCGTTCAGCGGAGATCCGCTCGTACTCCCCGAGCACGCGCCCCGACGGCGTCACTCGATTGACGGCACACCACATCACGTGGAGATGGCCCAGCGGCGTCACGTTCGCATCGGAGTGCAGCGAGAACGACACGCCCTCCCGCTCGGCGGTGGCGGCCGGCTCCAGCCGGCGAGCCCGCTCGGGCCCAACCGTGAGGTCGTGGTGCTGATCCCCCCAGTACCAGATGTGGTTGGAGAAGATGTTGGCGCACATGCCCAGTCGGGCCATCCGTCGGAACTGCGCAGCGGCGGTCAGTTGGCTGTGCTGCACCGTGTGGCGGTGATCGAGCCACGGGTGTTCGAGCAGCAGGCGCTCGACCGTGTCGATCCACAGGTCGATCGTGAGATCACCATTGCAGTGCACGTGGATGTTGATGCCGCGCCGATGGAAGGGGGCGGTGATGTCGTAGAGCTGGTCGGGGGCGACCACCCACAAGCCGTGGTCGGTGCCGGTGTAGTAACCCGGCCAGTCCATCTTGGCGGTGAACCCCTGGATCGATCCGTCGAGTACCACTTTGATGCCGGCGGTGCGCAGCTTGTCGGTGTCGGCGCGGCGCAGCTGCACCAGCAGCTCCGCCGACTCCTCCCAGTCGAACTCCCCCGGAGCCATCGCCGCGACGTGGCGTTGGAGCAGACGGGCGGGGAACGCCGGGTCGTCGACCACGTCATGCCACTTCGCTGGCTCGTCGGGGCGGGTCAGTCCAGGGCTGAGCAGATCGCAGAGCATCGTGACGCCTTGGTTGGCGCAGATCTGTCCGAGGTCGCGCAGCGACTGGGGGTCGTTCATCTTCTGTGCAATCACCCCGAGCCCCGAGCGCGCGAGCATCATCGCCGGCTGCTCCTGCAACTCGCCGTTCGGCTCACCGTTTGCGTCGCGGGCGACGCCTGGGGTGGTGGTGTCGGGGTGATCTCGTGGCGCTCGAGCATCGCTGTATTCACGGTGGCCAGGTGGGCGTTGGCGTGGAACACGAAGATCGGTCGGGTCGTCGACACCTCGTCGAGGTGGTGGCACGTCAACCGCTCTTCGCCTTCGAAGTAGATCGGGTCGAATCCACCCACGACGAGTGGCTCGGTGGCGCCCGGCTCCGCGGTATCGAGTTCACGCAGGCGGTCGAGCAACGCGTCGTAGCTGCGGATCCCCGGAGCCGTGCCGCCGTCCACGCGGTGCCGGTCGAACCAGCCAACGTACGGCAGCGAGGCAAAGGCGCCTTCCAGCGTATGTCCGTGGGCCTCGATCATCCCTGGGGTGAGCACGAGGTCGGCGAACCGGTCGTCGACCTCGTGTGGTCCCCACGCTTGGCACTCGTCGAGGGTGCCCGCAGCGAGCACCCGGCCCTCTCGAACGGCGACCGCGTCAGCCTGCGGGTTCGATGGATTGCCGGTGACGACCGTGCGCGCCGGGTACACCACCGTCGGCGCTGCTGGGTCCGTGCTCGTCCCTCGATGCGCTGCGCTCATGCCCCCGCACCATAGGCATGCCCGCACCGGTCACCGGTGAGCCAAACCCGCACATCTGGCGGTTTCGCTCACCGTTGGGCGGGGCGGATCTGCATCGATGAGCCAAACCCGCACATCTGGTGGTCTCGCTCACCGTTGGTGGTCACGTTGACGTCAGGGTGTGGCAACCTCGGCAGCGACCAGGTCGAGATGGTCGAGGTCCGCAAGGTCGAGCACCTGCAGATAGACCCGCTCGGCCCCCGCTTCGGTCCACGCCGCGAGCGTCTCGGCCACCTCCGCTGGGGTGCCGGCGGCACCGTTGGTGCGCAACTCGTCGGGTTCGCGTCCGATGGCCTCGGCACGCCGGCGGAACTGTTCCTCGTCGGCGCCGCAACACAGCACCAGTGCGGCGGAGAAGGTGATCTCGGCCGGATCACGATCGATCGTCTCGCAGGCAGCGCGCACTCGGTCGGCCTGCGCGGAGAAGAACTCGCGAGGCACGAACGGCGTGTTGAACTCCGAGGCGAAACGAGCGGCGAGCGCCGGCGTGCGCTTCGGTCCGCCGCCGCCGATGATCACCGGCACCCGGTCTTGCGCAGGCTTCGGAAGGGCCGGTGAGTCGGCGACGGGGTAGTGCGTGCCATCGAATGAGAAGGTGTCGCCAACCGGCGTCGACCACATGCCAGTGATGATCTCTAGCTGCTCCTCGAGCCGGTCGAAGCGTTCGCCCAGCGGCGGGAACGGGAGTCCGTAGGCGGTGTGCTCCTGCTCATACCACCCGGCGCCGATCCCGAGCTCGGCGCGGCCTCCCGACATCTGGTCGACCTGGGCGACGGAGACGGCGAGCGGGCCTGGGTATCGGAACGTCGCCGAGGTAACGAGTGTGCCGAGGCGGATCCGCTCGGTGTCGCGGGCGAGTCCAGCGAGGGTGACCCATGCGTCGGTCGGCCCGGGGAGGCCGTCGGCATCGCCCATCTTCAACCAATGGTCGGAGCGAAAGAAGGCGTCGTAACCAAGCGACTCGGCGCGGCGGGCGACCGCGAGGAGGTCGTCGTACGACGCGCCCTGCTGGGGTTCGGTGAACACACGGAGTTGAGAGAGCTGCACGACGGGCACCCTACGGCGCGGCGATCGCGCTGCGGTGAGCGAAACCCATGCATGTGGTGGTGTGCCTCACCGGTGGAGGGCGCGGCTACGCATCGGTGAGCGAGACCCGTGCATCTGGTGGTTTCGCTCACCGATGGCTCGGACTGGCGGTCGAGACGGCACGGATCGGGGAGTGATGGCGACGCGTGGGAGACTGCGGCGATGGCAGGACTGGGGAAATCCGGGCGCGACGTCGACGACGTGATCGCCGAGCTGACCGACAAGCGGGCCAACGACGTGCGCTGGGCCGACGGCAAGACGTTCGGCATGGTGTACAACGGCGGTCCCGGCGTACATGCGGTGGCCGATCAAGCGGCGCGTTTGTACCTCCACGAGAACGCGCTCAACACGCAGGCCTTTCCCTCGCTCGGCACCATCCAGCGCGAGGTGGTCAATTGGACCGCCGACCTCCTACATGGCAGCGAACTCGAAGAGGGCCCGGCCGCCGGATTCCTCACGAGTGGCGGCACCGAGTCGATCCTGTGCTCCGTGCTTGCTGCGCGCGAGCGAGCTTCAGCCGAGCGCAACATCACCGAGCCCGAGATCGTGCTCGCCGAGTCGGCCCACGCCGCATTCCACAAAGCGGCGCACAACTTTGGCCTCACCGTGCGCAAGGCGCCGGTGCGCGCCGACTGGACCGCCGACGTCGACGCGATGGCCGAGCTCGTCGGTCCGAACACCGCAGTGGTGGTCGGCTCGGCGCCGCAGTATCCGCAAGGCGTGCAGGACGACATACCGGCGATTGCCGCGCTGGCTCAGTCGGTGGGCGCCAATTGCCATGTCGACGCGTGCATGGGCGGGTTCGTCCTGCCGTTCGCCGAGATGCTCCGTCGCGACGTACAGCCGTGGGACTTCCGTGTGCCCGGCGTGACGACGATCTCGGCCGACATTCACAAACTGGGCTATGCGCCGAAGGGCGTGTCGGTGGTGCTGCACCGCACAAAGCAGTCGCGCAAGTACCAGACCTTCGTGTTCGACGGATGGCTTGGCGGGTTCTACGCCTCACCGAACATGCAGGGCACGCGTTCAGGGCTGCCGATGGCCTGTGCCTGGGCGGTAATCGCCCACCTCGGCGTCGACGGCTATGTCGACCTCACACGTCAAACGCTGGAGAACGCCGACCGCTTTCGCAACGGAGTGGCCGACATCGACGGCATCCAGGTGCTCGGCGACGGGCAGTTCCACCTCGTTGCGCTCGCTGCCGACCCGACGTTCCAGCCGGAGATCGACATGTTCGCCCTCGGCGATGCGCTGCTCGAACGAGGCTGGTTCCACGACCGCCAAACGCCGCCCGACAGCTTGCACTCCACGATCTCCAACACGAACACCGGCGTGATCGACGACTACCTGGCCGATCTCGCCGAGTGCACCGCATCGGTGGTTGGCGAACGCACCGCCGACCGGTCGACCAACTACGCCACGCTCGAGTAGTCGAACGCCAACGAGCGGTCAGCGCTCGAACACTTCAGAGACCTGCATCGCCGGAGCAGCGTTGGTGAAGTTGGCGATGTCGGCCATCGCCTCGTTGCCGCCGCCCATGCCCTCGGCGAGCGCCTCGGGTGAGTCGAAGTACAGGTGGCCGATCGCCACGTAGGGCCCGTCGTTGCCGCTGTCGACCTCGATCTTCGACGGCTTCATCGTCCGCTCCACGATGTCCATGTGGGTCGTCTTGTAGTACTCGATGTCGAATGTCGTGTCATCGCCCTTGGGGTACATCACGCTGACTTTGATCATCACGGCCTCCGTTCGCTTGGCGGCTTCGACGGTAGTGGTCGACCCGACTGCGGGGCGATGCAGCCGGGCGTGCACTTGGTCTGTTCGTGGGCGGGAAGTGACGAAAGGCCATACCCCACACGGCTGGGTGGGCGTACGTTCGAGTTGCGGGCGACTGCGTCCGGTCGCCCGTGTGGTGATCGGAGGTAGCCATGGCTGGGGCGAGCAAGCAACGGGTGGTGATTCTCGGTGCTGGCACCGGGGGAACGTTGGTCGCCAATCGATTGCGCCATCGGATGAACCCCGAGCGCGTGCGCATCGACGTGGTCGACCAGAACGACGCCCACCTCTATCAACCCGGACTGCTGTTCGTGCCGTTCGGAATGGCCGCCCCCGACGACGTGGTGCGGTCGCGCAGTGATCATCTGGTCGACGGCGTGCGTTACCACCAGCGGCCGATCGAACGTGTCGATGTGCAGACCAACACGGTCACCCTCACCGACGGTGGAATGCTCGACTACGACGCGCTCGTCATCGCGTCGGGATCGACGTTGCATCCCGAGTACACCACCGGCCTCACCGGGCCTGGCTGGATGCGCGACGTATTCACCTTCTTTGACCTTCCCGGTGCAACCGCGCTCGCCAAGCGGCTGGAGCACTTTGATCGGGGACGGTTGGTGATCAATTTGCTCGACCTCCCGGTGAAGTCGCCAGTGGCGCCGATCGAGTTCGCGATACTCGCGCATCGTTGGTTCGAGGAGCGCGGCCTTCGTGATCGGATACGGATGACGTACGCGACGCCGCTGGCGATGAGCGACCAGCCACTTGGCCCGCCGCCGCTCGAGGCGGCGCTGGCCGATGCGCGCGTCGAGTCGGTCACGGCGTTCCACACGCGCGAGGTCGACGGTGAGCGTCGCCGACTCATCAGCTACGAGGGCCAGGAGATCCAGTTCGACCTCGCCGTGGTCGTTCCCGTGCATGGGGGCGAGGAGTACGTGGAGCGTTCGCCGGAACTTGGCGATGCCTTCGGCTACGTGCCGACCGACCACCGAACGCTGCAGTCGAAGATCCAACCGAACGTCTTCTGCATTGGTGACGCGGCCGACCTCGATCACGTGCGAGGAGGGTCGGTGACGGCGTACGAGGCCGAGGTGCTGGTGGAAAACGTTGTTGCGCTGCTCCGGGCCCGCGAGCCCGATGCGTCGTTCGACGGCTCAACCAACTGCTTCATCGAGGCGTCGTTGCGTACCTGGGGGAGTGAGCAGGACAACGGTCACCATCACGGAACGCTAGGGACGGTTGCCGACCCGGCGATGAAGCTTGAGTTCCAAGACGCGTACTGGAACTCGCTGCTCCAGCCCGCCTGAGGTCGCTGGTTTCTGTTCGCTGTTTTGGGCGCGTGGCGCCTGAATTCCCCGGCTTCTCGGTGGGGGTCGAGGGCCAGCCGGTGATGTCGACGATGAGGTCCATCTGGCGGTGGGTGTAGATGCAGATGGTCCCTTCAGATGAGAGGGCGATGACGGCGTTGTTGGCGATGGTTTGGCCGGCTTGGTAGTTGAGCGTGGACGCCTCGGGTTGGTCGACATCACACGGGTAGACGGTGATGAAGCCTTGGAGAGCGGGGTTGATGGTGGCGATATTCAAGATGGCACTGGTGGCATCGTCGGGGATGTCGCCGCGACCTGCGACTTGGAGTGTGGTGACTTGGCGGGCTTGGCGTTGCCCGATGCCTTCGCTTTGGCCGTCGAAGGTGGGGGAGCCTTGTCGGGTTTCGAGGTAGCGGGCGGGGACGATTGGGTTGACGGCGTCGGTGTCGGGGAGTGAGCCGGTGACGTCGACGATGAGGTCCATGGCGCGGTGGGTGTAGATGCAGATCGTGCCGGTGGTGGAGAGGGCGAAGATGCCGCCGTTGGCGATGGTTTGCCCGGCTGCGTAGTTGAGGGTGGAGGCTTCGGGACGGTCGGCGTCGCAGGGGAAGACGGTGATGAATCCTTGGAGGGCGGGGTTGATGGCGGCGATGTTCAAGATCGCCGCGGTCGCCGTCGGGTCGATGCCGGCGCGGCCGGTGACTTGCACTTCGGTGACTTGGCGGGCGGCGCGTTGGCCGATGCCCTGACTTTCGCCGTCGATGGTGTCGCGTCCGGCGCGGGTCTCGAGGAGTCGGGCGGGGGTGTTGGTTTCGACGACTGAACCTGCGGGGGTGTAGCCGGTGACGTCGACGATGAGGTCCATCGCCCGGTGCGTGTAGACACACAACGTTCCCGCCGCCGACAGCGCGATGACCGCACCGTTGGAGATCGTTTGCCCGGCGGCGTAGTTGAGGGTGGACGCGTCCGGTCGATCGGCGTCACACGGGAAGGCGGTGACGAACCCCCGCAGTTGGGGATTGACGGCTCCGATGTTCACGAGCGCGGCGGTAGCACCGGCCGGCACGTCGGCGCGGCCCCAGACCTCCACAGTGGTGACCTGGCGAGCTGCGCGGCGTCCGATGCCGTTCTGTTGCCCGTCGACGGTGGTCAGGCCAGTTCGGGTTTCGACAAGACGACCCGGCGCGACCGTGACGATCCCCATCTCCTCAGCAGCCGGAGGTGGCGGAGGCGGAGGCGGTGGCGGAGCGGTTGGGGTGGTGGCGGCCGAAGCGAACGACGGCGGCGAGGTGCCGGCAGCGTTGATCGCGCTGACGCGGAACTGGTAGCTGGTGCCATTGGTCAGGCCGGTCACTGTTGCCGACGTCGCGGTGTTGCTCGACGTGGTCACGGCGGATGGTGACCATGTGAGCCCGTTGTCGGTCGACTGTTCGACTCCGTAGCCGGTGATCGGTGCACCGCCGTCGTCGGACGGCGCGCTCCAGGCAAGCTCAACGGTTTGGTCGCCGGCGTTCGCGGTGACCGCCGTTGGTGGCGCGGGAGTGGCCGGCTCTGGCTGCACTGCCAGAGGCGGAACCCCGATCGGGTCGTTGTCGGCGACCGCTCGTGCCGGATCATCGCCGATGTTGGTGGTGCCGTTGTTGCCGAGCTGCCCGGAGGAACCGAAACCCCAGCACTTGATGGTGTTGTCGTCGAGCACGGCGCACGTGTGGGAGTCGCCAGCGGAGACGGTCTTGGCCGTGCGTCCGGTGCCGAGGTCGATCGGTGGGCTGTCCGCAACAGTCGGGTTGGTGCCCTGGCCGTCGCCGATGTTGCTGTTAGCGTTGTTGCCGATCCGGCCCGAGAAGCCGTTGCCCCAGCACTTGACATCCCCACCATCGAGCAGTGCGCATGTATGGCCGTTGCCGGTGGTGATCGCGGTGGCGGTGCGTCCGGTGCCGAGGTCGATTGGGTCGCTGTCGGCCACGGACGGATCGAAGCCGTCACCAATCCCGGTGTTGGCGATGTTGCCAAGCTGACCGGAGGAACCTAAGCCCCAGCACTTGACGTCGCCGCCATCGAGCAGGGCGCACGTATGCAAGTTGCCAGCGGAGATGGCGGTGGCGGTGCGTCCGGTGCCGAGGTCGATCGGGTCACTGTTGGCGACCGAGCGGGTTGGGTCGTCGCCGATGTTGGTGATGGCGTCGTTGCCGAGCTGGCCGAAGAAGCCATCGCCCCAGCACTTGACGGTGTAGTTGTCGAGCAGGGCGCACGTATGGCCGTTGCCGGCGGAGATGGCGGTGGCGGTGCGTCCGGTGCCGAGGTCGATCGGGTCACTGTTGGCGACGGAGCGGGTTGGGTCGTCGCCGATGTTGGTGGTGGCGTTGTTGCCGAGCTGGCCGAAGTTGCCGTTGCCCCAGCACTTGACGGTGTTGTTGTCGAGGAGTGCACAGCTATGGGTATTGCCAGTGGTGATGGCGGTGGCGGTGCGTCCGGTGCCGAGGTCGATCGGGTCGCTGTTGGCGATTGAGCGGGTTGGGTCGTCGCCGATGTTGGTGATGGCGTTGTTGCCGAGACGCCCGAGGTTGCCGTTGCCCCAGCATTTGATGTCGCCACCGTCGAGGAGTGCGCAGGTGTAGGAGGTGCCGGTGGTGATGGCAGTGGCGGTGAGTCCGGTGCCGAGGTTGATCGGGGCGCTGTCGGCGACGGAGCGGGTTGGGTCGTCGCCGATGTTGGTGGTGGCGTTGTTGCCGAGCCGTCCCGAGCCGCCGCTTCCCCAGCATTTGACGGTGTTGTTCTCGAGTAGCGCGCATGAATGGACGCCGCCGGTGGCAAGGGCTGCGCGGGCGCCGCGCCCGCTGCCGGGAGCTGATTCGGCGACGTCGGCGGACACCGATGTGGTTGGGGCTCCGACGAGAAGCGCACTCAGCGCAAGCAGGATTGTCGCGGTCGCTGCCCACACACGACCCGTTTGCCAGAAGCGCCTGACACCGCCGCGCCGCTGTTCCACGGCCTCAACGTACCAACGCGTCGGAGCGCGTGCCGGCTGGAGCGCGTTGGTTCGACAGGACTTGGGGAGGGGTTATGTCCAGCCGGTGATGTCGACGATGAG
>JBCBSO010000024.1:0-14092 GCA_039819205.1 Actinomycetota bacterium | reverse complement strand
CACAGATGTGACACGAGAGGTCTGACCCCAACTGTCACAGGTTGCGGAGGCGGAGGGCGTTGCCGTGGGCGGGGAAACCTTCGTGGTCGGCGAGCGCGAGCACCGAGCTCGACATACGGGCCAGCGCGGTCGAGTCGGCCCGAGCGACTGCGGTGCGCTTGAGGAAGGCGTCGGCGGTGATCCCGGAGGCAACGTGAGCGAACCCGCTGGTGGGCAGTGACGCCGGGCAGCCGATCACGAAGTTGGCTGCCGAGAACGGCGTGTGCTGGCCCACCAGGATTTCGCCGGCGTTGTCCAACCGATCGACCACGTCATCGAGGTACTCGTCGGCCACCGCCACCTGCAGGTGCTCAGGAGCGAACTCGTTGGCGATGTCGACGGCGGCGTCGAGATCGTCGACCAACACCGACCCGCCGTTCGGGCCGAGCGAGGCCCGCGCCGCCTCTGCGCGCGCTGCCGGAAGCGGAGCGAGCTGCCGTTCCAGCTCGGCGTCGGTGGCGTCGACCAACGCGTCCGACGTGGTGACGAGCACCACCGAACTGTCGGTGCCGTGTTCGGCCTCGATCAACAGATCGGCCGCTAGGCGCTCGGCATCGGCCGACTCGTCGGCGACCACCAGCGACTCGGTGGGACCGAGCAGCATCATCGTGGCCACGCCGTGGCGTTGCATCTCCACTTGTGCGATCGTCACTGCCGGTGAACCAGGCCCCACGATCTTGCGTACCAGCGGAATCGACTCAGTGCCAAAACCGAGCGCGGCAATACCCGCCGGCCCGTTCACCCGGAACACGTCGTCGATCCCCAGCTTGCGGCACACCACCAACACCGCCGGATCGACCTGTCCGTTACCGCCGGGAATCGGCGGCACGACGAGCGCGAGTGACGGCACGCCCGCCACCGTCGCTGGAACCGCCAGCTGGTACGCCACGCTCGGGTAACTCGCCTTGCCCGACGGCGTGAACAAACCCGCTGAGGCGATCGGCGTGACCTTCTCCCCAACGGTGAGTCCCGGTTCGCTCTCGATCGACCACTCCGACAGCTGCGCCATCTGCGCCTCGTTGAACGTGCGCAGGTGCTCGATCGCATCGTCGAGCGCACGATCGACCTCATCACTCACCGCCGCGCTGGCGAGTTCATCGTCGCTGATGCGCAATTGGTTGGGGGCCAGTTCGATCCCATCGAATCGGGCCAGTGCGTCGCACACGGCCTCGTCGCCACGAACTCGCACGTCGTCGATCAACTCGCCGATCGAACGGCGCAGATCGTTGTCGAAGATGTCGTCGAGACCGCGCCGCATCAGGGCCGCACGCGCCGCGGTATCCATCTCGCTCCACCGTTGCCGCCGCAGAACCGTCACAATCGGCGACGCTACCGGCCGCTACGATCTCCCCGCGTTCGAGCGCTCTCACCGGCGCCAGAGAAGGAGCGTGCATGCCCGTCACCGTCGTCGTCGGCGCCCAATGGGGTGACGAAGGCAAAGCCAAGGTCATCGACCTGTTGAGCAAAGAGCACGTGTACGTGGTGCGCTACCAAGGCGGCCACAACGCGGGCCACACCGTGGTGGTCGACGGCGAGCGGTATGCGCTCCAGCTCGTGCCATCGGGGATCCTCTACGACCACGTGATCCCCGTGATCGCCAACGGCGTCGTGGTCGACCTGCCGACGTTGTTCGAAGAGATCGATGGGCTGGAGGACCGGGGCATTTCGTGCGCCCGCCTCCAGGTGTCGAGCCGTGCTCACCTGATCTTCCCCTGGCATCAGGCCCATGATGCGATCGCCGAGGCGATGCGCGGCGACGACAAGATCGGCACCACGCTGAAGGGGATCGGTCCGGCCTACGCCGACAAGGCACGACGGGTCGGTGTGCGCGCCGGCGACGTGCTCGATCGGGACCGTTTTCGCGAGCTGGTGCGCGAGCGGGCCGTTGCCGAGAACACGCTGATCGAAGAGGCGGGCGGCACCCCACTCGACGTCGCCGAGGTGGTCGAACGATTCGACGGACTCGGGCAGCGGCTGGCGCCCTACGTGGTCGACACGGTCGGCCTCTTGCACGACGCCGTCGATGCCGGCGATCACCTCCTGCTCGAGGGTGCCCAGGCGACGTTCCTCGACCTCGACCACGGCACCTACCCCTACGTGACGTCGTCGAACCCGACGGCGGGCGGCGCGTCGACCGGCACCGGTCTCGGTCCAAAGCTGATCGATCGGGTCGTGGGTATCACCAAGGCGTACACCACACGCGTCGGTGCCGGGCCGTTCCCCACAGAGTTGCTCGATGCCGACGGTGATCGTCTCGTCGACATTGGCCGCGAGTTCGGGACCGTCACCGGCCGCCGCCGCCGTGCCGGCTGGCTCGACTGCGTGATGCTCCGCCATGCCGTTCGGCTCAACTCGCTCACCGAGTTGTCGCTGACCAAGCTCGACATTCTCGACGGGTTCGAGCAAGTACAGATCTGCACCGGTTACCGCCTCGATGGTGTCGAGGTGACCGGCTACCCCGACCGTTCCGATCTGCTCGCGCGCGTCGAGCCGGTGTACGAATCGTTGACCGGCTGGGAGACCTCGTTGACCACCGCCCGCGAACCCGGTGAGTTGCCGACCGAAGCCCGTCGGTTCATCGAGGTCGTCGAGCGCGAGGTCGGCATCCCGGTGCGTGTGGTCGGCGTAGGCGCCGAGCGCGACGACTACCTCGTCTGGGCGTCATGATCCCCCGCTACTCCACTGCGGAAATGGACGCCGTGTGGAGCGAAGTCGCCCGCTTCGGCCGGTGGCTCGAAGTGGAGCTCCTCGCCACCGAAGCGCTCGCTGAATTGGGAACCGTGCCGGCCGCCGACGCCTCGGCATGTCGCGAGCAGGCGCCCGAGGTCGACGAGGCGTTCGTCGCCGCCGTGAGCGAACGCGAGGCGGTGACCGACCACGACGTCGCCGCGTTTGTCGACGTCGTGCAGGGCGCCATCGGTACACCATCGGGTTCGTGGATCCACTACGGCCTCACGTCGTCCGACGTGGTCGACACCGCCCAGTGCTGGGCGATGCGCGACGCCGCCGACCTCATCCTCGACGCCGCCGACGCCTTGTTGGCCACCATGGTCGAGCTCGCCCGCCGGCATGCCAACACGCCGATGATCGGGCGAACCCACGGGATTCATGCCGAGCCGACCACCTTCGGGGCCAAGGTCTCGTTGTGGGCGCTACAGCTCGATCGCGACCGCACGCGCATGCGCGCCGCCCGCGATGCGGTGGCGGTGATGAAGCTCAGTGGTGCGGTTGGCACGTACTCGAACATCCCACCCGACGTCGAGGCCTTCGTGGCGGCTCGTCTCGACCTCGCGCCAGTGCCGGCCACCCAAGTGGTGGCGCGCGACCGTCACGCCGAGTTCCTCTACGCCTGCGCCTCACTCGCGGCGACGTGTGAGTTGGTCGCCGTCGAGTTGCGACACCTCCAACGCACCGAGGTGGGCGAGGTGCTGGAGGGGTTCAAACCGGGCCAAAAGGGCTCGTCGGCGATGCCCCACAAACGCAACCCGATCTCGGCCGAAACGATCTCGGGATTGGCGCGAGTCGTGCGCGGCAATTTGCTCACCGGACTGCAAGATGTCGCGCTCTGGCACGAGCGCGACATTTCCCATTCGTCGGTCGAACGAGTGGTGCTCCCCGACTCTTCACAGCTCGTGTACTACATGCTTCGCCGGCTGCGTGGTCTGCTCGACCGGCTCGGTGTCAACGAGAATCGGATGATCGAGAACCTGTGGTCGAGCCACGGATTGGTGTTCAGTCAGCCGGTGCTGCTGGCATTGGTGCGCGCGGGCGCAACCCGCGATGACGCATACCGAATCGTGCAACGCAACGCGCTTCGTGCGTGGGACGAGCAACGCGAGTTCCGCTCGCTACTCGAGGAGGATCCCGATGTGGCATCACTCGGCGCAGACGGTGAACTCGATGCGGCCTTTGACCTTCATCGTTCGTTGGCTAATGCGCATCGCGCAATCGATGCGCTCGATGAGATCGAGCTGGATTGAAATCGATCGCCCGGAACGGTCGGAGATGATGAGCGGTTCAGTCGCCGCGGCCGATTCCGGCCTGCTTGAGCACGCTCGCCGGCACGCCGACGTCACGCCATGAGGCGTACGAGATCGACTTGCTGTGGCTGTAACTCCTGGCCACGCCGACGAAGGCTTCTTCGAGGGCCGGCATGTCGATTGCATCCGACATCGCCTCGAGTTCGGCCTCGAGATCACGCCGTTCCTGCACCAACAACAACTCGTCGAGCGCGCTTGCGCTCTGTAGCTCGGTATCGATCGCTTCGAGACGCCCCTTCACCGTTTCGGGGGTCCGCTTGCGACCTCGCTTGGGTTTGGTGGCACGTAACCCTTCGAGGTAATCCCGCACGATTCGACCCTCGACGCGCCCTTTGGCCAATGCCGCCTTGTACTCGTCGGTCATGGGGGATTTCGGCCCTCGCTTCTCTGCCATTTGGAGGATGATACGCCTGTGAACTCGGCAAGCAATAGTTTTTCGGACTTGTTCGAACTCGCACCTCATGGCCCCGACGTGTATGTCGGAATCGGCCCGCAATACCCGTGGGGTGGCCTGTATGGCGGTCAGATCGTCGCCCAGGCACTGCGCGCCGCGACGTTGACCGTGGACGACGATCTGGCCGTGCACTCGATTCGCGCCTATTTCATTCGCCGAGGCGACCACAATGAGCCGGTCAGATACGAGGTAGATCGCATTCGAAACGGACGCTCGTTTGCCACGCGGCGGGTGGTGGCCCGACAGGCGGTTGGGGCAATCCTCAATGCGGAAAGCTCGTTTCAACGGCCCGAGGACTCACCGGTGGTGCAGACCGTGTCAATGCCCGACGTGCCATCGCCCGACGGCCTCGATCACGACTCGTGGAGCGATCACTTCTCGCGTGCCTTTGTCCCGAGCGAGGCACTCGACGACCGTCGTGACGGCCGGGGACGCTCCACTGCGTGGTTCAAGGTGAACCACGACATCGGCGACCCCAATGACCAGGCCGGGCAACTGTTGCACCGCTGTTGGCTGGCGTACATCTCCGACGACCTGCCGACCGATGCGGTGATTCGTGCCGTTCCCGAGTTCGACAGCGATGAGTTCTTCGCCGCCAGCCTCGACCACACCATCTGGTTCCACGGACCAGCGCACGCCGACCGGTGGCACCTCTACGACATGACGTGTCACCACTTCACCGGCGGCCGCGGCGTGTCGATCGGCCACGTCTTCTCCGGCGATGGTGCGCACGTGGCGACGATCGCCCAAGAAGTGCTCGTTCGTCGCGCCCGCGGGTGAGAAGATCGGCATCGATGACGTCTCCTCTCACCCCCATCCAGGAGCGGCTGCGCGATCACGTGGCCGAATACTCGGTCAAGCGCGGCGAATTCGTGTTGAAGTCAGGAGCTCGCAGCTCTTGGTTCCTCGACACCAAACAGACGGCATGCCGCAGCGACGGCATCGTCGCCGTGGCCGATGCCGTCGAGGAGATCTTCGCCGCCGATATCTCGACTATCGATGCGATCGGTGGACTCACGATGGGCGCCGATCCCGTGGCGTTCGGCGTCGCTGCGGTGTTGGCCACGCGCGGGGTGGACCTACGCAGCTTCAGCGTGCGCAAAGAAGCCAAGGATCGCGGCGTGAAGGGCCGCATCGCCGGGGCGTTGCAGCCAGGTGACCGCGTGTTGGTCACCGAGGACACGACCACGCGCGGCACATCGCTGATCGAGGCAGCCGATCAGATCGCCGAGTATGGCGCCGAGCCGGTGTTCATGACGGTGATCGTCGATCGTGGCGGCACGTGCGCCGCGATGGCCGCCGAACGCGGCATCGACTATCGCCCCCTGCTCACCGCCCCCGACCTCGGCTTCGACTACGGCACCTAACTGCGCTCCGAAAAACCGGGGATTTCCGGCGCGTGGCGCCTGATTCCGCGAACAGTTCAGGAGTGCGGATCGGGTGGTGTCGGTTCTGTTCGCGAAATCCGGCGCGTGGCGCCTGGAATCCCCGGGATTTCGGTTGAGTGTCAGGGAGTCAACACACCCGGGTTGAGCGTGCCGGTCGGATCGAGGGCGCGGCGCAGCGCGGCGTGCGCGTCGAGTTCGTCCGTGGTGCGGATCAGCGGCAGCCAGCGCGCTTTGGCCACGCCGATGCCGTGCTCGGCGGAGATCGTGCCGCCGAGATCCGCAACCCTGCGCAAGACCGTGTCGGCGATCGACTCGGTGTCGGTCGTCTCCAGGTAGTTGAGGTGCACATTGCCCTCGGCGACGTGTCCGAACGGGATCAGCCGTGCCCCGTCCGCGGTCGCAGCTCGACGTGCCACATCGACGAGCTGACCGAGATATCGCAGCGGCACCGCGACGTCGAGCTTGAACACCGGCGTTCCCGTGGCCGTGGCCGCCGCCGCGATCGCCTCGGTGATCCGATCGCGTAGATCGAGCAGCTGCTGACGAGGCTTCGGGTCGGTGGCCACGACCGCATCCACAACGTTGGCCGCTTCGATCGCCGCGCCGAGTTCGTCGGTGGGATCGCGACGGTCCGCGCACTCGACGAGGACGAAGGTGCCGCCAGATCCCATGGCAAGCGGAGGCGTTCGCCCGAGATGCTCGGTGACCAGGTGCATCGCCTCCGGTTGGATCAGCTCGATCTGGTCGATCGACGCCACGGCGCGGCGAAGGTGGCCGGCGAGCCGTGCCGCATGGTCAAGGCTGCCGAGCGCTACCAGGGCCGTCGTGCGATGAGCGAGCAGCGGCACCAACCGCAGTCGGACCTCGGTGATCACTGCCAGCGTCCCCTCAGACCCTGCGAGCAACGACGGCCAATGAATGCTTGCGGTCTCTTTCGGGAGACCGGCCAGCGAGCCGACCATCGCGCCGTCGGCCAACACCGCTCGCACGCCGGCCACGTGGTGGCGCATCGTGCCGTAGCGCACCACCCGCGATCCGCCGGCGTTGGTTGCGACAGCACCACCAATGCTGGCGCTGTCCCGGGCGGCGAAGTCGACCGGAACGTCGAGACCGACGGCTGCTGCCCGCTCCTGCACTGCTGCCAACGTCGCTCCCGCGCCGACGGTGATCTGCATCGCATCGAGATCGGGGTCGCCGATCGCATCGATCCGCCGCGTCGACAGCACCACGCTCGGCCGGCCTGACGCCGCGTCGGCGTGCGGCACGCCGCCACCGACGAGGCCGGTGTTGCCGCCCTGGGTGACGGCGGCGGCGTCGTGACGGGTGCAGACGCCGAGCACTGCCGCCACCTCCGCAGACGATGCCGGCCGAACGACGGCCGTCGACGTGCCCCCGTATCGACGCGTCCAGTCGAGTTCGTAGCCCGCACGCTGATCGGGCGCCGTCAACACGTGCGCCGCGCCGACGGCATCGACGAGATCAGCGATCAACGCCTCGTGCTTGTCAGTGGTCGGTGGCATCGTGACTAGTCTGCGCGATCGAAGGGGGATTTCGCCATGGAGAGGTTCTGGCGCGCAACGGGCGTCGCGTTGGGGAAGCACTGGAAGTGGGTGGCCGCGGCCGCGGTGGTGATCAGCGCGATTTTGCTGATCGGTACGAGTCGGCTCGAGTTCGCGACCGGCCAAGACAGCTACCTGAATCCCGACTCGCAGGTGGCGATCGACAACGTCGCGTTCCAGGACGACTTCGGCGGCGAGACCGTCGTGTTGTTGTTCATGGCCGACGACAACACCAACATCACCGACCTCTTCGAGGGCGACAACCTCGCCGAGTTGCAGCGGGTCACCGAGGAACTCGGCGAGATCCCAGAGGTCTATTCCGTCGTCACGCCGTACGTGTCGATGCAGTTCAGCGACAACCTGCTCGCTGGCGGAGTGGGTACCAACGCACTGTTGTCGGCTGCAGGGCGCGACGAAGCCGGGGCCGAAGCGCGCAACGCCGACATCAGCCTCGCCTTAGCTCGTCTGAATGCGGTCGACGATCAAACCCTCGGCAACCCTGACTACAACGAGTTGCTCATCTTCGGCAACGACAACTATGAGCTCGTCGACGGCGCACCCGTGGCCCCGCCCGACGAGGACCGGGCAATCCGATTGTCGCTGGCCTCGACGTTTCCCGACCAGCAGACCGCCGTGGGCGGCGTAGTGCTGCAGGGCAATGCCAGCCTGGAGGAGCAGACCGCTGGCACCGAGGCCGTACTCGAGATCCTCGACGACGCCAACTTCGAAGGCTTCGAACTCGTGGTCACCGGTTCGCCGGTGTACCTCGCCGAGATCAACGATTACCTGCGCGGCGGCATGCTCACCCTCGGCGCCTGGGCGCTCGTGGTGATGGCCGTGATCCTCGCTGTGATGTTCCGCGTGCGCTGGCGGCTGCTGCCACTGCTGTCGGTGATCATCGGCGTGTTCTGGGCATTCTCGTTTCTCGGGCTGATCGGCATCGACCTCTCGCTCGTCACCATCTCGGGTCTGCCGATCCTCATCGGCCTGGGGATCGACTTCGCGATCCAAGTGCACAACCGCGTGGAAGAGGAGGTGGTGATCGATCGCGAGGAACACCCGATCGCGGAATCGTTGGCCAACATGGCACCGCCCCTGATCGCTGCGGCGATTGCCGGCATCGTGGCCGTGCTTGCCCTGCGGATCTCGCGTGTGCCGATGATTCGCGACTTCGGCGTGTTGTTAGCGATCGGCATCCTCGTGCTGGTGGCGGTCGGCATCGTGCTGACGGCATCGGTGTTGGGGATCCGCGAGTGGAAGCAGCGCACGGCCACGCGCGGTCCGTCGATCGTCGAGCGGATCGTGGTGTGGCTCGGCTCGTTGCCATCGTCGCTGGGTCTGCCGATGGTGCTCATCGCCGTGGCGCTCTTCGTCGGTGGCGTCTTTGCGGAGGACTCTGCCGAGATCCAATCCGACCCGCTGGAGTGGATCGATCAGAACAGTCAGGTCGTGCAAGACGTGCGCACGCTCGAAGAGCGCACTGACTTCTCGACCACACTCGGTGTGCTCGTCGAGGCGAACAACACCTACGACCAAGACGTCGTCGATCTGATCTATGGCTTCAACGAGGCGGCGCTCGAACGCGACGAGGTGGTGTCCACCTCGAGCCTCGTGAACACGATGGCCAAGATCATCGAGATACCTGGGGCCACAAACATCTCCCCGACGAGCGAGGACATCGTCGCGGCCGCCGAGCAGATGCCCCCCGACATCGAACGGGCGCTGGTGAACAATGTCGACGAGGCGACCGCAACACAGCTCAACCTGCGCCTTGCGCCGGCAAGCCTGGAGGAGCGAGCCGTATTGGTCGAGGAGCTCCAGGCCGACCTCGATGCGCGTATCGCCGAGCTCGACCTCGATCCCGACAGCATTCTGCTCGTCGAACTGCCCGATGGTCAGGACCCTGTGCGGGCGACGCCCGCAGGGCTCGCGGCCGTGGGCATCGGCCTGTTGGAGAACCTCTCCGCGAACCGGGCCAACCTCACCTATCTGGCACTGAGCGTGGCTGCGCTATGGCTGGTGCTGCGATTCCGCAGCCTGTCGCGTGCGCTGCTCGCCTTGGTGCCGGTGGTGCTGGCCGTCGGCGTGTCGGCGATCGTGGTCGGCATCTCCGACGTGCAGCTCTCGCCGCTCACAACGGTGAGCGGCCCGCTCGTGATTGCCACCTGTGCGGAGTTCTCCGTTCTGATCCTCGGGCGTTATCTCGAAGAACGCCAACGTGGTCTCGACCCCGACGACGCCACGCGGACGGCGGCACAACGCACCGGGCGTGCGTTCTTCACCTCGGCAATGACCACGATCGGCGGCTTTGCGGTGTTGATCTTCTCGTCGCTGCCGCTGCTCAGCGACTTCGGCATCATCGTCACCCTCAACGTGGCGATCGCCCTACTTGCAGCGCTCGTGGTGATGCCGCCGCTGTCGGTGTGGGTCGACCGGCTCGGCTGGTTGGGCACCGAGGATCAGATGGCCACGTCGGACGGTGAGACAGAGCGCAGCGTGCGTCTTGCTGCGACCGTCCCGAGTGGGCAAACGGTCGGCATGGCCGTCGGTGTCGTCGGCTTCGCCGCCGCAGGTGCGGTCACGTACGCCACTGCCGATACCGACGATGGCGACGCCGAGGAGCTGTCGTTCATCGCCGCGCCGTTGCCGACAACGACCACCACAACGACCACGACCACAACGACGATTCCGCCGACGACGGTGCCTGGGCAGGAGCCGACGGAGACGACGGAGCCCGCCGGCCCCGTGATCGACCCGAGCGACTTCGGCACCGAGCGTCCGACCGGGCTGATCGGGGGTGTGCTGTTCGACGAGCTGACGGCGCAGGGGGTGGAGCCGAACGTGGCCAACTGCGCGATCGAGTCGGTGGCTGGTGGCGTCGAGAACGTCGACGCCGCTGCGGTGCTCGGGGGCGACGACGCGGCCGCCGCCCCCGTGGTGCAAGCCGGGCTCGACTGCGGTATCGAGCAGTCGGTGATCGACGCCACCCTCGTCTCGCTGCGCGGCGGCTGACGAGGCGCGCCAGCGCGACCCGACGGAGTTGCGGTGAGGCAAACCCGGCGTGGGTCGGGTCTCGCTCATCGGTGGCGGACCCGACGGAGTTGCGGTGAGCAAAACCCGGCGTGGGTCGGGCCTCGCTCATCGGTGGCGGACCCGACGGAGTTGCGGTGAGTGAAACCCGGCGTGGGTCGGGCCTCGCTCATCGGTGGCGGACCCGACGGCGTTGCGGTGAGGCAAACCCGGCGTGGGTCGGGTTTCGCTCATCGGTGGGTGACCCGACGGGGTTGCGGTGAGTGAATCCCGGCGTGGGTCGGGTCTCGCTCATCGGTGGGGATCTGTCGGCGCGGCGTTGTTGCCGGTCGGCGGAGTGCGATGCTGGGGTGTGCGCAGATGGTTTGTGCTCGGAGTGGCGGCGGTGCTCGTCGCATGTGGAGGGGCCGCGGACGACGCTGGTGCGCCGGCGACGTCGCATGCGTCATCGGCCGTCGCGGTCACGAGCACACCGCCAACCGCAGTGCCGGCCACGACAGCACCAACACCAGACACGACGGCGCCAACGACCGCACCACCAACGACGGCCGCGCCAGCGTCGACTGGGCCGCCAACGCCAGCGACCACCACGACCCCGACGACTGCTCCGACCGCGGCCTCGACGCCCCGCGATTGTGTCGCCGACCTCCCGCTGCAGTGGAAAGCGGCCCAGGTCGTGATGCCGGCGATCGATGGCGCCGCACTCGATGCTGCGGCCGCCACGGTGACCGAGCACGACCTCGGCGCGGTGCTGTTGCTGCGGTGGCCCGATGGCTCGGATGCGGCTCGACTCGCTGAGCTGAAGAACGCTCCATCGACACCGCTGATGATCGCCGTCGATGAAGAGGGCGGTGTGGTGCAGCGGCTGCGCAACATCCGCGAGCTGCCATCGGCACGTGAGGTGGCGGCCACCCGCACGCCCGATGACGCACGGCAGTTGATCGCTGAGCACGCGGCCGATGTCGCAGCGCTGGGCATCGACGTCGTGTTCGCACCGGTCGCGGATGTGGCCGCACCCGGTGGCGGTGGTCCGATCGGGTCACGCGCGTTCAGCGATGACCCCACGGTGGTTGCGGAGTACATCGCGGCCTACGTGGATGGCTGGGCGCAGGCGGGCGTCCTCCCGGTGCTGAAACACTTCCCCGGCCACGGCGCGGCCAGCGCTGACACTCACGAGGCCCGCGCGACGACGGCGTCGATCGATGAGCTCCGGGCTCGTGATCTCGTTCCGTACGGAGCGGTCGACCCGAACCGGGTCGGCGTGATGGTCGGACACCTCGACGTCCCTGGGCTCACCGACGGGCTGCCGACCAGCCTTTCCCCGGCAGCCATCGACGGCGAACTGCGTGCCGGGCTCGGGTTCGCCGACACGCTGGTGTACAGCGACGCCCTCGGCATGGACGCGGTGACCACGGTTGCTGATCTCCCTGAAGCAACGGTGTTAGCGATCGCCGCTGGCACCGACATTGCGGTGTTCACCGACCTGGCACGCACGGGCGAAGCGATCGACGGAGTGGAAGCCGCTGTGGTCGACGGACGATTGTCCATCGACCGTCTCGACGAGGCGGTGGCCCGAGTTCTCGAGCACAAGAACCTCGATCCCTGCACGCTCGCCATCGGATGACGCGGCCGGTTCCACTACCGGGTGTACCGGCGTGCTTCGTTACCATCCGCCTGTGCTCGACCGGCCAGACGAGAACGGGCTGTACCCGCTCGTGCGGGTCGCTGCGATGGCGGGGAATCCCGTCGAAGAGAACCCGCTCGACCTGCTGTTCAACCGCTTTCTCGAGCGCGGTCAGGTGCCACTGCGCCAGCTGAAGTTCCACGTCGAATGTGCCGAGGACCTGCGCGACTGCCTCGAGGGGGCGCGCAAGATGGGTTTCGTCGGCTTCGGCGTGACCGTTCCGTACAAGACCCACATGCCCGCGTTGTGCGATGAGATCGTCGCCGACAGCGTCGACATCGGTGCGATCAACAACGTGATCTTCGAGGGCCCCGAGCGACGAGCGGTCGGGCGCAACACCGACGGCGTCGCAGCGCTCGCTGGACTGCAACGCGTCGTGGACGTGCGCGGAGCACGTGTGGCCGTGCTCGGAGCCGGCGGCGTCGCTCGCGGAATCGGCGCAGCACTCGTCGATGCCGGCGTCGGCGCGGTCACCATCGCTGCCCGACGCCCAGAGCAGGGCAACGGTGTGGCCGCGATGCTCGCCGCCCGTTCAGCGGCGGTCGACGCAAGCTACGAGCCGTGGCACGGGACGCTGCGTCTGGCGAGCGCTCCCGACATCATCGTCAATGCCACACCGGTTGGGTCGGCACCCGACGTTGGTGTGCTCGACATCGACTGGGACTCGATTGGTGGTGCCCGCGTCGCCGTCGACGTCGTCACCGGGCCGCGCACCACACCGTTCATCGACCGCGCGCATCAACGTGGCATGCGCACCATCGACGGGGTCGACATGCTGGTCGACATCGTGCACATCAACATCGGGCTGTTCGGCGTCGACGTCGGTCGCGACGACATCGACGCCTACGCCCGCGAATTGTCGGGGCCACCGATCGCCGAAGGAGCAGCATCATGACCGAGTCCACACCGCCGCGCGCCAGCGAACCGCGTGTGTGCATCATCGGAGCGGGATGCTCGGGCTTCACCATGGCCAAGCGGCTGAACGACGCCGGGATCGCCTACGACGAGTACGAGACCTCCGACGACATCGGCGGCAACTGGTACTTCAACAACCCCAATGGCATGTCGTCGTGCTACGAGAGCTTGCACATCGACACGTCGAAGTGGCGTCTGGCGTTCGAGGACTACCCGGTACCCGACGAGTGGCCCGACTTCCCGCATCACAGCCAGATCCTCCAGTACTTCCACGACTACGTCGACCACTTCGGGCTGCGCGAGCACATCGTCTTCAACACCGCTGTCGAGCGGTGCGACGACCTCCCAGACGGGCGATGGAACGTGACCTTGTCGACTGGTGAGCAGCGCGAGTACGACGCCGTTGTGGTTGCCAACGGGCACCATTGGGACGCCCGCACGCCGGAGTATCCAGGCACCTTCGACGGCTATCAGATCCACAGCCACAACTACCGCAACCCGTTCGAGCCGTACGACTTTCGCAACAAGAACATCCTGATCGTCGGCGCTGGCAACTCCGCAATGGATATCTCGTCGGAGCTGTCGCAGCGGCCGATCGGTGATCGTGTCGTTGTTTCGATGCGGCACGGGGTGTGGGTGCTCCCCAAATACATCGACGGCCGTCCGTCGGACAAGATCGCGCTGCCCGCATGGGTGCCAGGCAAGGTCGGTCGAGCCGCTGCTCGCCGGAAGATCAAGAAGTCGATCGGCAAGATGGAGACCTACGGGCTCCCCACTCCCGATCACGAACCACTCGACGCGCATCCGTCGGTCTCCGGTGAGTTTCTCACCCGGGTCGGTTGCGGCGACATCGTGCCGAAGGGCGCGATCGATCGGCTCGATGGCGACGGCGTGGTGTTCGCCGATGGCGGGAGTGAGGTCGACCTGCGGCAGGAACGGGAAGGTGACGTTGTATCCGGTTGCCCAGATGATCGCGTCGAACT
>JBCBSO010000023.1:0-14169 GCA_039819205.1 Actinomycetota bacterium | reverse complement strand
TGAGGTGGGCGAGCTCGATCACGAAGCTCAACCCCGCAATCACGCCGCCGAGCGTTTCGACCAGCTTGGCCGTGGCCGCTGCGGTGCCCCCCGTGGCCAATACGTCGTCGACGATCAAGATGCGCTCGCCAGGGTGAATCGCATCGCGATGGATTTCGAGCTTGTCGGAGCCGTACTCGAGGTCGTACTCCTCGCGCACGACCGCCCATGGCAGTTTGCCGGCTTTGCGCACGGGGACGAAGGATGCGCCGAGCCGGTCAGCGACTGGCGCAGCAAAGATGAACCCGCGTGATTCGACGCCGACCACTCGATCGACGGATCGCCCATCGGTCGAGGCGACGAGTCCATCGATCGCCGTGCGGAACGCCGAACCGTCGCCGATCAGCGGCGTGATGTCGCGAAAGGTGACCCCGGGATCCGGGTAGTCAACGATGTCGCGGACGTATTCACGGAGCGACTCGTACCCGGCTGCCATGTGCCGAGGATATCGCCCGACGAATTCAGCGACGCTTCTTCTTGCGCGGGCGCGGCGGGTGGGTGAGCAGACGATCGGCGCCCTTCGACACCGCCGCAGTCGTCGCCGCCACCGGCTCTGCGGGTTGTTCGTCGTCAGGCGTCGGGTCGTCGACCTCGGCGGCGGACGATCCGTCGGCGGTGCCAGGCCGCACCCGGCCTGTCAGCCCGGCGCCGACCACCTCGGCACGCAGCGCATCGCCGGTCAGGCGATGGGTGCGACGCGACTTACGGGTCGCCGTGTTCGACTTCAGCGTGGCCAACAACGGCGCAGCAACAAAGATCGACGAGTACACGCCCGAGAGCATGCCGACAAGGAGCGCCAAGGCGAACTCGCGCAATGTGACGGCGCCGAGGATGCCCGACCCAATCAGCAACAAGGAGATCACGGGCAGGATCGACGAGATGCTCGTGTTGATCGAGCGCATCATCACCTGGTTCATCGAGATGTTGACGATGTCCTCGTACGGCATTCGCCGACTGGCGTATTTGCCTTCGTTCTCGCGCACTCGGTCGAACACGACGATCGTGTCGTAGAGCGAGTAGCCGAGGATTGTCAGAAACGCGACCACCGTTGCCGGGGTCACTTCGAACTGGAACAACGAGTACACGCCGACGGTGATCAGCACGTCATGGGCCATCGCGGTGAGCGCAGCCAACGCCATTCGCCATTCGAAGCGGATCGAGATGAAGATCGACACGATCACCAAGAAGATGATCAGCGCCCTGACGGCCGCCTCGGTGATGTCGCTGCCCCACGTGGACGACGTGAACGAGAAGTTGATGTCGTCGACCGTGACGCCCGCCGCATCGGCGAAGTCCTCGGTGACCTGCAACGCCACCTCGCGTTCGAGCACCGGCGTCTGGACGGTGATCAGGTCGTTCAGCTCGGAGGTGCGCCGCTGGATGCGGGCGCTCGTGGTGGAGATGCCGTTGTCGACCAGCACGACCTCGGCGTCCTCGACCCCGAAGGTCTCGCTGGCTGGCACGTCCCACGCGTCGCCGCCTTCGAAGTCGAGGCCGAGGTTGAGGCCCTGCAGCAACAACGAGCCGATCGTGAGGACCACCGCCACGGCGGCGACGATCAGGCCGATCCGTCGACGGCCATAGAAGTCGACCGCAGTCTGACCGCGGTAGAGGCGGCCGAGCCCGGTTGGCGCGATGTCGTCGATGCGCGTCGTCACTTGGCGACCTCCAGACCGAAGGCCTTGCGCCCGATCATGAACTTCGAGCGCGAGAGCAGGATCACGGCGGGACGGGTGAAGAAGTAGCACACCAGCAAGTCGCAGGCGGTGGTGATGCCGAGGAACAGTGCGAAGCCGCGCACGGAACCGACGCTGAGCCAGAACAGGATCGCCGCACCGATGATCGAAACGAGGTCGGCGGTCCAGATCGTGCGCCACGTCATCTGGAAGCTGCGTGGTCCGGCGTTACGCAACGTGCGCCCGTTGCGCAGCTCGTCCTTCATTCGCTCGAAAAACACGACGTAGCTATCGACCGTGACGCCGATGGCCACGATGATGCCGGTGACGCCCGCGAGGCTGAGCGAGTAGTTCGTCCACCCCGATACCAGCGATGCCACGCTGAATACCATCGCCGCCCACACGGCGATACCACCGATGACCACGAGTGCGATCCAGCGGTAGTACGACACGAGGAACGTCAGCACCAGGCCGAGACCGATCAGACCAGCGATCACCGCAGCCTGCAACGACTCGGAGCCGGCCGACGCCGACACCGTGCGCGCCTCTTGCGCTTCCACTTCGACCGGGAACGCCCCGCGGTTGAGCACCGACGCCAGGTCGTCCGCCTCGCCGCGGGTGAAGTTGCCCGTGATCGCAACGACGTCGGTGAAGTTGGGTTGGTTCACCTGTGGTGCCGACACGACAACGCTGTCGAGGACGATGGCGATCTGCCCGCGCAGACCCGGCACGGTCGATGGGCACGCCGGCGTGGTGTTGAAGCACTGTGTGGCCAGGTTGTTCCACACGCTCTGGCCATCACCGCGCAGTTCGACTGCGACGCCCCATCCCTGCTGCGATGTGAGCTCAGCGCTGCCGCGCTCGAATACTTCGCCGGTCCCGGCGACCGGCCCGACGCAGACCGGGGGGCCGTCGCGGCTCGGCAGCAACTCGGCGCCGGGCACCGACGGCTCGCCGACGATCTCACTGAGGTCGGGAATGGTGCTGTCCGTTGTTGCCGTGTCGTCGGGAGCGCTGTCGTCGGTCGGCACCGTCGTGTCTGGGCTGGCAATCGGATTGGCGAAGCCCTGCGGCTCGTCGAGCCCGGTGCCCTCAGTGACCGTGCTGTCGGTCACCGTGCTGTCTGTTGTGGGGTCGTCGATGATCTCGGTCCCGTCGAGCAACAACTCGTCGCCGAGGATGCTGCCGCCAGGGGGCACCGCGGTCGGGTCGAGCGGCGCGCATGCGGACGCGTCCAGTACCGGCCGCAGCTCGACCACACCCGACACGTCGACGGCGTCGAGCGCCTCTTGCTGGTCGCGCACGCCGGGCAGGTCGACCACGATCACGTCGCCTTGCACGCGCACGTCGGGCTCGGCGATGCCCCGCGCTTCGAGCTCGCTGCGGATCAGGTCACGAATGACGAGCAGATCGTCTTCGGTCGCCGGTTCGACCGGCTGCAAGATCACCGAGACACCGCCCTGCAGATCGAGCCCGAGCACCGGCGTGTTCCCAGTGGCCAAGTTGCCGATCAGCGCGCCGAGCACGATCAGCACCGTCCCGACCAGGGAAATCCACAAACGGCGGCGCATTGTGGTCAGTCGTCGTTGGCCGCAGCCGCGTCGTCAGCTGGCTTGTCGTCGGCGGAGTTGTCGTCGTCAACCTTGCCCTGGATGGCGGCGCGAGCGATACGGATCTGCACATCGTCGTCGATCTCCAGCCAGAACCGGCTGTCGCCGTCCTCGCCGGTGATCCGCCCGAAGATGCCCGACGTGGTGAGCACCTCGTCGCCGATCTCGATCGATCGCTGCAGATCCTGCTGCTCACGCATCCGCCGTCGTTGCGGCCGGATGAGGAAGAAGTACATGGCGAACGGGATGAGCAGCAAGATGCCGAGCTGAAACAGCGCCGCACCGCCGCCACCACCGCTCCCTGACGCGACGAGCGCGCTGAGTTGGCTGGACATAGCGACGAGCGATCCTATCGGCACCGGCCCGACGGGCGCAGGCAGCCATGAACAACCAGAGGTATCAGGCCCACACGGCGAGCACCGAGCGGCGGAACGCGTCGTAGCGGCCCTCCACGATGGCGGTGCGGGCGTCGGCCATCAGTGCCAGTGTCCACGCCACGTTGTGCAGCGAGATCAGCCGTGAGGCGCTCGGCTCGCCGACCTGCAGCAGATGACGCAGGTAACCGCGGCTATGTCGAGCACACACCTCGCAGCGGCACCTCGCGTCGAGCGGTTCATCGCTATCGGCGTTGCGCGCCGCCTTCACCGAGAGTCGACCCTCAGACGTCAATGCCGTGCCATGCCGACCGAGGCGGGTCTGCATCACGCAATCGAACTGATCCACACCGAGTCCGATCGCCTCGACCAGCGAGGCCGGGTCGCCGACTCCCATCAGGTATCGCGGTCGATCGGCGGGAAGCGACGCCAGCGCCGCAGCCAACGCCGGCAGCATCTCTTCACGCGTTTCGCCGACCGACAGTCCGCCGATCGCGTACCCGTCGAAGCCGATCTCCACCGTGCGCTGCGCGCTCTCGGCCCGCAACGTGTTATCGATCCCACCCTGCACGATGCCGAACAACGACTGATCAGCTCGCTGGTGCGCCGTCCGCGCCCGCTCGGCCCACGCCGCCGTCCGCTCAACGGCGAGACGGATGTCGCTCGTGGGGCTCGGCAGCGGCGGACACACGTCCAGCACCATCGCGATGTCGGCGCCCAACTGCTCCTGTACGCGCACCGCTGCCTCCGGTGTGAACCGGTGACTCGACCCGTCGTAGGTGCTCTTGAACGTCACGCCGTCGTCGTCCACATCCGGGTCGAGCGAGAACACCTGGAAGCCCCCGGAGTCGGTGAGCGTCAGCCCGCCCCACCCAGCGAACGCAGCCAACCCGCCAAACCGCTCGACCACCGAGGCGCCGGGGCGGAGCATGAGGTGGTACGTGTTGCCGAGCACGATCTGGGCGCCGAGCCGGTCGTAGTCGTCCGCGCTGAGGTACTTGATCGCGCCCCGAGTGCCGACCGGCATGAACAGCGGTGTGGTGTACGAGCCGTTCGCCAACGACACCGTCGCCGCGCGCGCTGCACCGTCGGTGGCGTCGAGGGTCAGCGCTGCCGGAACCACCGCCGGGAGGCTAACGCTGCAGCTGTGACGCTGGCGCCTGGCACCAGCGTCACAGCCGACGGTCGAGGAGCATGGCGTCACCGAACGACAAGAAGCGGTACTGCTCGTCGAGTGCGGTGGCGTACAGATCTCGCCAACGAGGTCCGACGAAGGCATCGACCATCATCAGCAGCGTCGTGCGCGGTAGGTGGAAGTTGGTGAGCAGCACGTCGACCATCTGCCAGTCGAAGCCGCGATGGATGAACAGGTCGGTCCGTCCTGCCAGCTCCCCACGGGCAGCTGCCGATTCGAGTGCCCGCACCGCCGTTGTCCCGATGGCCACCACCCGTGCGCCCCGGGAGTGAGCCGCGCGACACTCGTCCCACGTCGCCTGGGGCACCCGATATCGCTCGGTGTGCATCGGATGATCGAGCGGGTCCTCGGTGGCAATCGGTTGGAACGTGTCGAGCCCGACCACCAACTCGACGGTGGCCACCGAGATGCCGGCAACGGCCAGCCGATCGAGCAACCCAGGGGTGATGTGCAGACCAGCGGTCGGCGCAGCAGCCGAGGCCGGCTCGCTGGCGAACACGGTCTGATATCGGTCAGGATCGGCCAGCCGTTCGTGGATGTAGGGCGGCAATGGCATCTCGCCGAGCTCATCCAACAGCGTCAGCGGATCGCCGCTGGGCAGCAGCTCCACCAGAAACGTGTCGCCGGCCACGGTGCGCTCACCCATTTCCACCACGGCAGCGCCCACCGCATGCGTGCGCGTCGACTCCGCGAGCAACCGCTCCCCCACTGTGAGCTTTCCACCGGGACGCACCAGCGCCTCCCAGCGGCGACGGGTCGCATCGGTGGGTTCGAGGAGCAGCACCTCCACGGCACCGCCGGTCACCCGACGCAGCCGTAGACGCGCCGGAATCACGCGCGTCTCGTTGAGCACGACCACGTCGCCGGCTCTCAGTAACTCGGGCAGGTCGCGCACGTGCCGATGGTCGGGTTCGTCGGGACCTCGGTCCACGAGGAGCCGTGCTGCGTCGCGCGGCTCGATCGGGGTCTGCGCGACGCGCTCGTCGGGCAGGTCGTAGTCGAACTCGTCGATGTGCACGGTCAGTCGAACAAGCTCGACGGCGACGCCGACGGCGGCGGCGTCAGGCCGAGATGTTCATATGACGCGGCCAGCGCCACTCGGCCGCGCGGCGTCCGGGCGAGCATGCCTTGCGTGATGAGAAATGGCTCATACACATCTTCGACTGTTTCGGGCTGCTCGCCGACGCTGATCGCCAACGTCGACAACCCGACAGGCCCGCCGCCGAACTGGGTGCACAGGGCGGTGAGGATCGCCCGGTCGACCTTGTCGAGCCCGCGGTCGTCCACGCCAAACAGCGCCAACCCGTCGTGCGCGACCTCGGCAGTGATCGCCCCATCGGCGCGCACCTCGGCGTAGTCGCGCACGCGGCGCAGCAGGCGGTTGGCGATACGCGGCGTGCCACGCGAGCGGCGCGCGATCTGTGCTGCGCCATCGGCGTCGATCGTCACGTCGAGGATTCCGGCGGCCCGCTCGACGATGGCCTGCAGTTCGTCACTGTCGTAGTAGTCGAGTCGGGCGACCAGGCCGAATCGGTCGCGCAACGGGCCCGTGATCATGCCGGTCCGTGTCGTGGCACCGACGAGTGTGAACGGCGGCATCGTCAGGCGGATGCTCGACGCCGCGGGGCCTTTGCCGACCACGATGTCGAGCTGGAAGTCCTCCATCGCTGGATACAGGATCTCCTCGACCGCCCGCGACAGCCGATGGATCTCATCGATGAACAACACGTCGCCTTCGTCGAGCTTGGTCAAGATCGCGGCCAGATCTCCGGCCCGCTCGAGCGCGGGGCCGGAGGTGACGTGCAGCTGCACGCCCATCTCGGTGGCCACAATGCCGGCAAGGGTGGTCTTGCCCAGACCCGGCGGGCCGGCGAACAGCAAATGATCGACCGCTTGGGATCGTTGGCGTGCGGCTTCGAGCACGATCGTCAAGTGCTCTTTCAGCTCGCGTTGGCCGACGAACTCATCGAGTGCCCGAGGTCGTAGGCCGGCGTCAGCATCGAGTTCGGTGTCGTCGTCGCCCACCGCCGGATCGAGAAACTCCTCACGCATTGCGCGCTCCAAGCGACTTCAGCGCGTCGCGCAACAACGTCTCGGAGTCGGCATCGCTCGGCAGCTCGCGCAATGTGTCGCGAATCTCCTCGGTGCCGTACCCCAGCCCGGCGAGCGCGTCGCGCACCGCGGCCACCGCCGATCCGCTCCCAGCATCGCTCGCCGGCTCGGCACCGTCGAGCACTGGCACGGTCAACCGGTCGCGCAGCTCGATAATCAAGCGCTTCGCAGTCTTCGGCCCCACCTTGGGCACCAACGTGAGCGCGGCGTGGTCGCCGGTGGCCACCAGGTCGACCAGCGCTGCCGGCGGATGAACGTCGAGGATCGACATCGCCAGTGCCGGCCCGATGCCGTGCGTGCCGATGAGGGCCTGAAACGTCCGTCGTTCGTCACGGCTCGCGAACCCGAACAGCTGCTGGCCGTCGTCGCGGATGTGGTGGTGGGTATGCAAGAACACGGTCGACCCCGGTTCGAGTTCGGCCAGGGTGCGGCTGGTGACGCTGACGAGATACCCCACGCCGGCCACCTCGATGAGCACCGTGCCGTCGGCATCGCGTTCGAGCACGTCGCCACGCAGCGAGCCGATCACTGCGCCGCTCCCGGTACCTGCCACAAGCTCGTCATCGCACCACTCCAGCCAGCGCCGGCGAGATCGACAGGTGACACAACGCCAACGCGGCGGCGTCGGCGGCATCAGCCGGCTTCGGCGGAGTAGACAACCGCAGCCGCGACTGCACCATCTTCTGCACTTGCGCCTTGTCGGCGCCACCCCATCCGGCGACGGCGTCTTTGACCTGATTCGGGCCGTACTGCACAACGTGGCAGCCGGCCAACGCCGCTTCGGCCAGCGCCAAACCGCTGGCCTGGCCGACCGACATCGCGGTGCGCACGTTGACCTGGAAGAACACCTGCTCGACCGCCACGACGTCGGGACGAAAGTCGACGATGAGCGCGGCGAATTCCGTGCGCAAGGCGGCGAGACGCTGGGGCAACGGGTCGCTGGCGGGCGTGCGGATCACACCAAGCGACACCGCCGCCGCGCGTGTGGGACCGCGACCGTCGACCACCGCGTAGCCGCACCGCGTGAGACCCGGATCGATCCCCAGGACGCGCGTCGCCGGACCGCGACTGGCGTTGACCGCGTTAGCGAACATGAGTTCGCAGTGTAGGTGCCGGGGCGCCGTCAGGCGGTGATCTTCTCGAGCTCGCCGACCAGCTCCTCGACGGGGCGGAAGGTGAGTCCGGCGATCGCCCGGTGGGCGTACCGGACGACACCGTCGCCGTCGATGATGAACACGCTGCGCCGTGGAAACCCGATCGGCCCGAGCGTGCCGTAGGCCCCGGCCACCGCCTTGTCGGTGTCGGCGAGCAACGGGAAGTTGAATCCGTGCTTGCTCGCGAAGCTCTCGTGCGAGTCGACGTCTTGGGCGCTGATCCCGATCACTTGGGCGTTGAGGTCGTCGAATTGGGACAGATCGTCGTTGTAGCTGTTGAGCTGCTTCGTGCACACCGGCGTGTCGTCGCCCGGATAGAACACCAGCACCACCGGGCGGCCGCTGAACTCCGTCAACGTGTAGTTGCGGTCACCGGTGCCAGGAAGGTCGAAGTCGGGGGCGTGATCGCCAACGCCAAGGGCGCGGCTCACGATGCCGCCGCCTCGAGCACATCGTCGGCCATGTCGAAGTTGGAGAACACGTCCTGCACGTCGTCATTGTCCTCCAATGCCTCGATCACGCGCAGCACCGAGCGAGCATCACCTGAATCGGTGACCGGCACCAGGTTGTCGGACACGAGCGGCGCATCGGCAGAGATCACTTCGATGCCAGCGTCGTCAAGCGCCGCCTTGACGTCGTACACGACCGATGGGTCGGTGACGACACGAAAGGCCGGACCATCGTCGATGACGTCGTCGGCACCGGCTTCGAGCGCCGCGGTCATCACGGCGTCTTCATCGGCGCCCTCAGCGGTAACGATCACCCCTCGGCGGGCGAACTGCCAGCTCACCGCTCCTGGCTCGGCCATCGACCCGCCGAGCTTGGTGAATACGCCACGGATCTCGGCGCCTGTCCGGTTGCGGTTGTCGGTCAACACGTCGATCATCAGCGCGACGCCGCCGGGCGCGTACCCCTCGTACATGATGCTCTCGTAGCTGTCGCCGCCGGCCTCACCGGTACCCCGCTTGATCGCCCGGTCGATGGCGTCGTTGGTCATGCGCGCCGCCTTGGCCTTTTGCACGGCGGTGCGCAAGGTCGGATTGGCATCGATGTCGCCGCCCGCCTTCGCGGACACCTCAATCTGCCGGGCGAGCTTGGCGAAGAGCTTGCCGCGCGCCTTGTCGGCGGCGCCCTTCTTGTGCTTGATCGTTGCCCACTTGGAATGGCCGGACATCGGAGCCTCTCAGATCGATTCGACGAAGCGCTCGTGCAGACGAGCGTCGTCGGTCAACTCGGGATGGAACGCCGCCACCGTACAGCGTCGATTGCGGAGCAAGACAGGCCGCCCCTCGTGGCTCGCGACCACCTCGACGTCGGCGCCAGCGGCCTCCACCAAGGGCGCCCGGATGAACACGGCATGAAACGGCTGATCCAAGTCGGCCACCTCGAGGTCGGCCTCGAAGCTTTGCAGCTGGCGGCCGTAGCCGTTGCGGCGAACGGCGAGGTCGATAACGCCGAAGCCAACTTGGTCGTCACGGGCATCGCGCACGTCGGTGGCACACAAGATCATCCCTGCGCATGTGCCGAATGTGGCCAGCCCGTCGCCGAGTGCGTCGCGCAACGGTTCGAAGAGACCGCTGGTGAGCAGCAGCCGCGACATCGTCGTGGACTCACCGCCCGGCAGCACGATGCCATCGAGCCCCGCGAGGTCGTCGGGCATGCGCACCGGCGGAGCCTCGACGTCGAGCGACGCCAACCTGGTCTGGTGCGCCTCGAACGCGCCCTGCAGCGCGAGGACGCCAATCTTCACCGTGGAACGGTTACCAACCGCGCTCGGCGTAGCGCTGGTTGACCTCGTCCATCTCGATGCCGGTCATCGGGGCGCCGAGCCCGCGACTGACTTTGGCGAGGATGCCCGCGTCGCGGAAGTGCGTGGTGGCCTCGACGATCGCCTTGGCGCGCGTCTCGGGGTCGTCCGACTTGAAGATGCCCGAACCGACAAAGACCGCCTCGGCTCCGAGCTGCATCGCCAACGCGGCATCCGCGGGTGTGGCGATGCCTCCGGCGCAGAACAGCGGCACAGGGAGTGCGCCGGTGTTGGCGATCTCCTGTACCAACGGGAGTGGCGCCTGCAATTGCTTCGCCCAGTCGAATAGTTCGGGCTCGTCGGCCTGGGTGATCCGCTTCATGTCGCCGATGATCGAACGGAGGTGACGCACCGCTTCGACGACGTTGCCGGTCCCCGCTTCGCCCTTGGAACGGATCATTGCGGCTCCCTCGGCAATTCGACGCAAGGCCTCGCCGAGGTTGGTCGCGCCGCACACGAACGGCACGTCGAAGGCCCACTTGTCGATGTGATGCGCCTCATCGGCTGGGGTCAGCACCTCGGACTCGTCGATGAAGTCGACGCCGAGTGCTTCCAGAATCTGCGCCTCGACGAAGTGTCCGATGCGCGCCTTGGCCATCACCGGAATCGACACGGCATCTTGAATGCCGGTGATCATCTCGGGATCGCTCATCCGCGCCACCCCGCCGTCGCGGCGAATATCGGCTGGCACCCGCTCGAGCGCCATGACGGCGACGGCGCCTGCGTCTTCTGCGACCTTGGCCTGTCCGGGCGTGACCACGTCCATGATCACGCCACCCTTCATCATCTCGGCCAAGCCACGCTTGACCGGAAAGGTGCCGGTGGTGCGCGTATCGGCGCGCTCGTCGCTCATAGCGCCAAAGGGTACTGAGGCGATCGTGTGATCAGGATGTCGATTGCGAGATCCGGTCGAGCTACTCGGCGAGCTGGAGAGCGATCGGCGTCGGCGGGAAGTCCGGGTTGGTGGTGTTCGTCCACTCGGCCAGCTCGACCCAGGTGTTGCCGACGTTGATCGGGATCGGGTTGCCGTCCTCATCCATGAACTCGAAGGGGAAGCCGTTGAACTCGCGCGACCACGTGCCGCCGATGACTTCGCCATCGCTGAACACGAAGAGCGGACCCTCGCCGATCGTTTGCGCCTCGGGGCTGCGCGCATCGACCTGACTCGGTTGATAGTCGGTGACCAAGACGATCACATTGGTCGCCGCGATCTGTTCACCGGTCACGGTGTCGAGGTGCGGTCCGCCTTCCTGGGAGCGCTCGAACTTGCCGAGTTCGTCGTTCCACGTCCACTCGACGTCGATGGCTCGCATCTTCAACTCGAACCCATCGACCGCTCCCCCGTCGAACTCTTCCTCGGGCCGGAGGTACTCGAACTGCACCGGCGGCGGACCTGGATGGCCCTCCGGCGTCGCTCCCCACAACGATTCGGTGTCGTTGTACAGGTTGTGCGGTGCTGGGCCCGATCCGCGGTACATGCCGGGTGCTCCCTGATCGAGGTTGATCAGCTGCGACTCGTTGATCGCCCGGGTAACGCCCGGGTTGCCGCCGCTCCACGCAAACAGCGGCTCGAGAAACGACGTGAGGATGTCAACGTCTTGTGATCGGCCCGAACGGATCGGCCCGACGCGTTCGGAGCCCTGGCTATGGAACACCGCCGCGAATCGCGTGATCTGCGCCTCGACGATCTCTTCGAACACGACGTCGGCCAGGCCGAGACCCGAATGGTTGCGCCGCGCAGAGGGTGCGTTGTCGATCTTCACCGCAAGTGCGGCACGCTGCACGATCTCGTCTTCGCTCTCGATTGGCTCGCCGGTGAGCGGCTGACGAATGATCTCCGGCAGTGTCGTGCTGGTCGTCGACGACGACGACGACGTCGTCGTGGTCCGGCGGGTGGTGGTGGTCTCCTCGACCGTGGTGGTCGGAGCTGCGGTGGTTTCGGCGGTGGTATCTGCACTGTCGTCACCACCGCCGCCGCAGGCGACGAGGACGAGCGAGGCGGCGGCCACTGCGGCCGCGGGTCGAATTGGATTCATCAGAGTTCTCTCAACAGGGCGATTCGTTCTTCAAGGGGAGGGTGGGTGTCGAAGAGTCGGTGGACGCCGCCGAACTTGCCGTCGTCGCCCACCCCGCTCATCGGTTGTTCGATCCACAAGTGTGCCGTAGCGGTACTGGCTGAATGTGTGACCGTCGTGTCTTCCTGGAGTTTCTCCAGTGCCGAGATCAGTCCCGGCGGGTAGCGAGTGAGTTGCACTGCGCTGAGGTCGGCGAGGGTTTCGCGTCGCCGGGAGATCGTGGCCTGCATCGCTTTGGCGATGATCGGCGCCAAGATCACGGCCAAAAAGCCGACATACGCAAGCGGGTTGTGCCCGTTGGCATGATCGCCGCGTCGAGCGACGCGGCCGCCGTTCCACCAGATCATCCGGACGGTCATGTCGGCCATCAAGGCCACCGACCCGACCATGGTGACCGCCAGCGTGGAGACGAGTATGTCGTAGTTGCGAATGTGCGAGAGCTCGTGGGCGACCACGCCTTCGAGCTCGACCCGGTTCATCTTCTCGAGCAACCCGCTCGTGACGGCAATCGCCGCGTGTTCTGGGTTGCGTCCGGTGGCAAAGGCATTCGGGGCGGGGTCGTCAATCACGTACACGCCAGGCTTCGGCAGGCCACCGGCGATGCAAAGTCCTTCGACGAGGTTGTGCAGCCGCTGGTAGTCCTCCGGTGGTGCGGGGCGGGCGCGGCTCACGCGCAAGGCGATGACGTCGGCCTTCCAGTACGAGGCAAACGCCATGGCCGCGCTGATGATGACGGCGACGACGGTAAAGATCGGTCCGTTGCCGAAGAGCAACCCGATCAGCGCTCCGAGCAGCGCAACGATCAGGATGAATCCGACGACGAGCGCGATACTGCGCCGCTTATTCGATCGAATGAGTTCGAACACGGGTCAGCGGCGCATCAGAATTCGACGGTCGGCGCCGTGCGCGCCGCCTCGTCGGCCTCGAAGTATTCCCGGCGCTCGAAGCGCAGGGCCCGCGCGAACAGCACTGTCGGGAACTGTTCGAGCTTGTTGTTGTAGTCGAGGACGCTGTCGTTGTAGAACTGCCGCGCGTACGCCACGCGACCCTCGGTAGCCGTCAGTTCTTCCTGCAACGCAAGGAAGTTCTGGTTGGCCTTCAGGTCGGGGTACGCCTCGCCGAGGGCGAACACCTGGCGCAACGCGCCGGTGAGCATGTTGTCGGCGTTGGCTTGATCGTGAGGGGTGTCGGGCGCATCGATCGCCGCGTTGCGGGCGCTGATCACCGCATCGAGTGTTTCGCGTTCGTGGGCCGCGTAGCCCTTCACGGTCTCGACGAGGTTCGGGATCAGGTCGAGACGGCGCTTGAGCTGGACGTCGATCTGCGACCAGGCGTTCTCGATCGTGTTGCGCCTCCGGATGAGCCCGTTGTACGCAGCGATCAAATAGATCACGAGCGCCGCCACGACGACGAGCACGATGATGAGGACGGTCACGCGGTCAGTGTACGGCCGGCTCCCCTGCGCACGGCGGCACCCCCGGTGACCAGGCCACACGTCACGTCAGGGTGCTGATACCACCCGCCCCGCCGAGATCACCCCAACACGCAGCAGGTCAGCTCAACGTCGAGCCGCTGCCGTCAACTCGCCGTACATCTCCACATACGCATCGACGAGGGAGCGCATCGAGAACGCTTCGGCGCGGGCGTCTCCCGCCCGGCGGAGCGTTGCGGCGAGTTGGACGTCGTGCGTTGCCCGTGACAGCGCCGCGGCGAGCGCCGGTGCGTCGCCTGGTGGGGCGAGCAGTGCGTCGGCGCCGTCGGTCGCCACGTTCTGATACCCGTCGAGCGCGCTGGCTACCACCGTCGTTCCAGCGGCCATCGCCTCGATGAGCACCACCCCGAACGACTCGCCCCCGAGCGACGGCGCGCAGAACACGTCGGCGGCGCGCAAACGAGCGAACTTCTCGTCGTCGGTCACTCGCCCCAACCACTCAAACCGAGCGTCGTCGGCAGTGCGGGCGCGCAACACCTCCGTCTCAGGTCCATGTCCGGCAATCCACACGCGGACGTCCAGCGCACCCTCGCACACCGCATCGATCAGTACCCCGAGTCCCTTGCGGTGCTCGTGGCGGCCGCAGAAGAAGACACTCGGCGGGCCACTTCCGTCCGTCGGATCGAGATACGCCG
>JBCBSO010000022.1:0-14374 GCA_039819205.1 Actinomycetota bacterium | reverse complement strand
AACAACCACGCCGCGCCAAGCGCCGCGACGAAGCCGACGTACATCGCCAAGCCGCCCACGTCGGGCAGCGGTGTTTGGTGCACCGTGCGGTCGTTGGGCAGGTACACCCATCCACGACGCCGGGCCAACCATCCGACCAATGGGGTGACCGCGAACGTGACCGCTGCGGCGACTGCGCCGATCAGCAGATACGAACCGAACGCGGGCACGGTCGGTCAGTGTACGACAGGCGCGTTCCGCGGGTGGTCAGTGTGACAGATGGGGTCAGACCGCTTCCGTTACACGTTGCCCGTCAGACGTCACGCGACGGCTGTGACATCTGGGGTCTGACCCCTTCTGTCACAACTGGTTGGTCACACGCCGTCGGGGTAGGCGGGGAAGCGCTCGCACAGGGCGCGCACGTCTTTGCGCACCACTTCGAGTTCGGCCGCGTCGTCGCGGGCGCGCAACGCACGTGCGAGCAGCGACGCGATCGTGGCCATCTCCGGCTCGCCCATTCCTTGGGTGGTCACCGATGGCGTCCCGATGCGCACACCGCTCGTGACGAACGGGCTGCGTGGGTCATCGGGGATCGTGTTCTTGTTCAGCGTGATGCCGGCTTCATCAAGCGTGGCCTGTGCTTGTTTGCCGGTGAGTTCGGCGTCGAACGGGGTGAGATCGACCACCATCAGGTGGTTGTCGGTGCCCCCGGACACGAGGCGGAACCCCTCGGCGGCCAGCGCTGCGGCAAGCGCCGAGGCGTTGGCGACGACCTGGGCTGCGTAGTCGCGGAAGGCAGGAGACATCGCCTCGCGAAAGGCGATCGCCTTGCCCGCGATCACGTTCTCGAGCGGGCCGCCCTGCCACCCCGGGAACACCGCCTTGTCGACCGCCTTGGCATGCTCGGCGGTCGTCAGGATGCAGCCGCCGCGCGGTCCGCGGAGCGTCTTGTGTGTGGTGAAGGTGACCACGTCGGAGTACGGGACGGGATTGGGGTGCGCTCCGCCGGCGACGAGTCCAGCGAGATGCGCAATGTCGAACATCAACAACGCGCCGACCTCATCGGCAATCGCCCGGAACGGCTCAGGATCGAGCCGCCGGGGATAGCTGGTCGTACCGGCGACGATCAGCTTCGGCCGGTGCTCGCGCGCCAGGTCGCGCACCGCGTCCATGTCGATGCGGTCTTCGGCGCCGGTGCCGTACGCGACGAAGTTGTAGAGCAATCCACTGGCGTTCACGGGTGATCCGTGTGTGAGATGGCCGCCGTGATCGAGGCTGAGGCCGAGCACGGTGTCGCCAGGCTTGAGCAACGCCTGATACACGCACATGTTGGCGTTGGCCCCCGAGTGCGGCTGCACGTTGGCGTGCTCGGCTCCGAACAGCTCCTTCACCCGGTCGATCGCCAACTGCTCGATCGAGTCGACCACCTGGTTGCCCCCGTAGTAGCGCTTGGTCGGGTAGCCCTCTGAGTACTTGTTGGTCAGCACCGAACCCACCGCTCGCATCACCGCCGGCGATGTGAAGTTCTCGCTGGCAATCAGTTGGATCCCGGTGGTCTGGCGTTCGATCTCACGGTCGATGAGGTCGAGTACCTCGCGGTCGGGATCGGTGTCGGAGGGATAGGGCATGATGCGGGTCCGATCGGTCTGGTGTGGTCGGTCAGGAGTTGTCGGTCTGGTGTGGTCAGCTTGGGGCGGTCGGTCTGGCTGAAGGGTCGGCGGTCGAACGCAACGACCGTCTCGTCTCCCGCGATGATCGCGCGCGCGACGGCGCCGATTGCGACAGTGTTCAGAACTCGTCTTCGAGCGCGCGCAACTCGTCGACCCGCCGGGCGTGCCGCCCGCCGTCGAATCGCGTCGTGAGGAACAGCGTGACGATCTCTTCGGCGATACCGGCACCGATCACACGCGCCCCCATCGACAGCACGTTGGCGTCGTTGTGGGCGCGGGCCAGCCGCGCGGTGTACAGGTCGTTGCACAGTGCGGCACGCACGCCGCGCACCTTGTTCGCGGCGAGCTGCTCGCCTTGGCCGCTCCCGCCGATGACGATGCCCACGTCGGCATGGCCGTCACGCACCGTCCGCCCAACACCGGCGCAGATCGGCGGGTAGTCGACCGATTCGGTGGAGAACGTTCCCTGGTCGTCGACGTCGTGACCGAGCCCGACGAGAAACGGAACGAGGTGTTGCTTGAGCTCGTAGCCGGCGTGGTCGCCGCCAATTGCGATGCGTGCCATCGCCGTCCGAGTGTACGGCGCCGCGTCGACCTCCATAGCCTTCGCCGACGTGACCGACACCGCCATCACGACTGCAGCTACGTCTGCGGCGACGATCGACACCGCCCCGAACACGTGACGAACACCACTGCGTCACCACTCGACCCGCGTACACCGGTGATCATCGGCGTCGGTCAATTCACCCACCGGGCGGCGACGCTGGACGAGGCGTTCGAACCAGCGGCGCTGATCGAGTTCGCCGTACGCGCAGCGGCCGAGGACGCTGGCCTCGACGGGCCACCAGCGGCGGACGTGTTGCGCGTCGTGTGCCAATACTCGTGGCGGTACGGCAACCTGCCGCGGTTCGTCGCTGCGCGGCTCGGCCTCGAGCCGCGCCTGCAGTACACCACCGAAGGCGGCAACACACCGCAAACGTTGCTCAACACGACCGCCGCCGAGATCCAGCAGGGCGATCTCGACATCGCCATCCTCACCGGGGGCGAGGCATTCCGCACTCGGATGCGAGCGCGTAAAGAAGGTGTCGAGCTGCCGTGGCCGAAATCGCCAGCCGATGACGCTCCCGAGTTGATCGGTGGCGATCTCACGATCGTCAACGAAGCCGAGCGCTCGCTCGGACTATGGATGCCCGTGCAGGTGTACCCGATGTTCGAGAGCGCACTGCGGGCCGCAAGCGGTCGAGACATCGAGGAACACCAGGCCTACCTCGGCGGTTTGTGGTCTGGACTCAGCGCCGTGGCTGCGGCCAACCCCCACGCCTGGCAACGAACTGCGCGCGCGGCCGAGGAGATCACCACGGTCGGGCCGAGCAACCGGATGATCGGGCTGCCGTATCCGAAACTGATGAACTCGAACAACGACGTCGACATGGCCGCCGCGGTCATCGTCTGCTCCGTCGACGCCGCCACTCGCCTCGGAGTACCACGCGACCGGTGGGTCTTTCCGCTCGCCGGTGCCGACTGTCGCGAACACGTCGCCATCTCGGTCCGGGATCGGCTCGATCGCACACCGGCGATCGAGGTCGGCGGACGTGCCGCGCTCGATCTTGCTGGTCTGGGAATCGACGACGTGTCGTTGATCGACCTCTACTCGTGTTTCCCCTCAGCGGTACAACTCGGAGCCAGCTCGCTCGGCATCGACGTGAGCGATCCCTCACGACCGTGGAGCCGCACTGGCGGCCTGACGTTCGCTGGCGGACCGTGGCACAACTACGTGATGCATGCGATCGCCACGATGGTGCGCGAGCTGCGTGAGCACCCCGGCGAGAACGGGCTGGTGTGGGGCAACGGCGGGCTCGTCACCAAACACAGCTTCGGCGTGTACGGCACTGCACCCCCCGCCGGTGGATTCCGCCACGTCAACCCACAACCCGAGATCGACCGCCTCCCGACACGCGAGTTAGCCGATGCAGACGACGCCGCGGGGCCTGCGGTCATCGAGTCGTACACCGTGATGCACGGACGCGATGGCACGCCCGAGCAGGCCTTCGCCACGTGCCGACTCGCCGACGATCGCCGCGCGCTGGCCTCGTCACAGCGCGACGAAACGATGGCCGCGCTCGCCGACGGCGAGTGGGTCGGACGCACCGTGACGCTCGACGCCGATCGCGTCCTTCACGTGTAACTCCACGCTCGGACACCGCGTCTCCGCCCAGAAACCGGCGGCTCCGGCGTCAGCCGTCGACGATGTCGTTGCCGGCCAGCGTTCCTTGATCGGGGCAGTTGGCCAACAGATAGGCCTCGGTCTCGGGAATCGCGGCGTTGGTCACGAGGCTCGGATCCTGACTGATCGGTGGAATCTCACCGGCGACCACCGCGGCGGCGTCAGCGACCACCGCGGCCAGCGCGCCTGCAAGCACCGGCGCAATGTCGGGGTCGTCGACGCCGGACTCGGCAAGTGCGTCGAGCCAGGCATCGCCGATCGCGTCGAGGTCAGCGTCGCTCGCACCCGCCGTGCGCAGGGCGTCGACGTTGCGCTCGGCGCGACGCAACAGCGGACTGAGCGCATCGCCGGTGAGCACCTCGCGCTCGGCGTCGAGCTCGGCGGGTAGTTGGTCGTCGATCGCGGCGACCGCCGCAGTGAGCACCGACGCAGCGGCCACCTCTGCCTGGCGCGCCGCGTCGGCGTCGGCGGCCAACGCCGAGGCGAGGGCGAGCGCCTGGAACGAGCCAGCGAACGTGCTCCACGCCTGACAGAAGGGCAGCTCGCTGTCGAGGCCGGGTACACCGGTGTCCGGCACGGTCGCCAACGTGGTCGTCGCAGCAGCCGACGTCGCCGGGACCGACCCGGACGTTGCGGTCGTGGCGGAGTCATCGACGCGCTCCCCGTCGCTCCCTGGCTCGTCGACCACCACAACCGGCGATGTCGGATCGTCGTCGGCGAGCCCGTCGGCCGTCGCCACGGTCGACGTGGGTTCGGTCGCCAACGACTCCGTATCGCCATCTCCGTTGGCGCATGCCGTGACCACCAACGCACCGACGGCCATGCATGCGAGCGTGCGCAGTGCAGGTGGCCGGGTCGAACGCATGTGTCCAGTTTGGCTGGCGGGCGCCGAGGGCAGGGATCGGCAGACGTGGCAAGCTCGCACGATGAGTCAGTCGCCGCCCCGGATCATTCTCGACTGCGACCCCGGACACGACGACGCCGTGGCCATCATCGTGGCCGCGCGCCACGCCGACCTCGTCGGGATCACCACCGTCGCCGGCAACGCTCCGCTGGAGCAGACCACCTACAACGCGCGGGTGATGCGTGATCTGCTGGGCGTCGATGTACCGATCCACTCGGGCGCCGATCGGCCGATCGTCGAGCCGCTCAAGGTCGGCGCGTTCGTCCACGGCGCGTCGGGACTCGACGGTGCCGACCTCCCCGAACCGACCACGCCGCTCGACAGCACGAACGCCGTCGAGTTCATCATCGACACATGCCGCACCGAGGAGGGGATCTGGCTCGTGGCGACCGGGCCAATGACCAACATCGGTCTTGCGTTGCGCGCCGCCCCCGACCTCGCTGCGCGAATCGCCGGTGTCTCATCGATGGGCGGCGGCTCGCACGGCAATCGCGTCCCAATGGCCGAGTTCAACATCTGGGCCGATCCCGAAGCCGCCGACATTGTGTATTCCGCAGGCGGACGACGGATCATGGCTGGCCTCGACGTGACCCACCAGTTCCAAGCGAGCCCGCCGCGGATCGACGCGATCGCGGCGATCCCGGGACGGCTCGCGTCAGTCCTCGCGGATCTGTTCACGTACTTCAGCGCCAACTATCTGCGCCGCCACGACGACGACTCGATCGAGGGCGCCGCCGTGCACGATCCGTTGGCGGTACTGGCCCTCACTCATCCCTCCCTCTTCGAGTCGATCCCGCGGCACGTGCAGGTCGAACTCCGTGGGTCGATCACCCGCGGCATGACGGTGATCGACGTGCGCGACGTCACCGACCGTCCCGACCCCAACTGCGACGTCTTGACCCGCGTCGACGCCGACGGCGCATTCGAGGTGGTCCGTGAGGCGGTCGCTCACTACTCGGCTGCGACAAGCTCGTAGCGTGTCGTCGTGAGCGATTCGTTCCCCCGGCAGTACGCCCGCACCCAGCGGTTCACCCTTGGACGTCCACGAACGATCACCGCGAGCGCCGACGGCCGCCGGGTGATGTTTCTCCGCAGCGCGGCCGGCGACGACCCCGTCACCGCACTGTGGGTGCTCGACGTCGACACGGGCGAAGAACGCTGTGTCGCCGATCCGCGCACACTCCTTGCCGATCCCGGCGACGGTTCGCTGTCGGCCGCCGAGCAGGCGCGTCGCGAACGGACCCGAGAAGGGGCCGGCGGCATCACCGGATACGCGACCGATGCCGCCGGCACCGTCGTGGCGGCCTCCCTGGCCGGCCGCTTGTTCGTCGGTGGACTGGTCAGCGGCGGGATGCGCGAGTTGGATGTGCCCGGGCCGGTCATCGACCCGCGCCCAGACCCGCACGCCCGACGCGTCGCCTACGTGCGCGGTGCCGATCTCTGCGTCGCCGAGCTCGATGGCACGTCGCGGGTGATCGCCGCCGGCGAGGGCACCGTCACATGGGGTAGCGCCGACTTCATCGCGGCCGAGGAGATGCATCGATTTCGCGGGTACTGGTGGAGCCCCGACGGCTCGCAGCTGCTCGCCGCACGGGTCGACGACGCAGCGGTCGATCGGTGGACGATCGCCGATCCCGCGCACCCCGAACGCGAAACGACGACCGTGGCGTACCCCGCCGCAGGGACGGCGAATGCGAACACGTCACTGTGGTTGCACACCGTTCACGACCCCACAGGTCACGACCCGACACGCGACGACGCGACATCCGACGACCCGGCACGACCGATCGAGGTCGAATGGGATCACGACGCGTTGCCGTACGTGGCTGCCGTCGACTGGAGCCCCCGCGGATTGATCATCCAGGTCCAGTCGCGTGATCAGCGGCGGGCCGTCGTGCTCGACGTCGACGTCACATCAGGAGCAACGACAATCGCCTTCGACGATCGCGACGACGCCTGGGTCGAGCTCGTGCCCGGGTCGCCGCGCCGGATGGCCAACGGCCAGCTGCTCGTGGCGGCCGACCGCGACGGCGCCCGGCGGCTGCTCCTCGATGGTCAACCGTTCACGCCCGACGACCTACAGGTCCGTGCTCGCCGCCGACACCGCACGGACCACATCGTGTTCATCGCGAATCCAATCGACGACGCCACCTCTCGGCATGTGTGGGTGTACGCCGACGGCGACTGCCGTGCACTCACCACGGCCGACGGCGTGCACGATGTAGCGGTCGGCGGCCCCACAACGGCGATCACGTCAGCCGCGCTCGACCGATCCGGAGCGGTCGTCACCGTGACCGACGGCACCAGCGGTTCCACCACGATCGGCTCGCTCGCCGAGACGCCGGTGATCGAGCCGCAGGTTTCCATCTTCAACACCGGGCCGCGCGCGGTGGCCACGGCAGTACTGCTCCCCCGCCACCACGACGGCGGACCACTCCCCGTGTTGCTCGACCCCTACGGCGGGCCGCACGCGCTCCGCGTGCAACGGGCTGCAGACGCGTTCGTGGCGTCACAGTGGTTTGCCGATCAGGGCTTTGCCGTCGTGGTCGCCGACGGTCGCGGCACACCTGGCCGCGGATCCGAATGGGAGCGCGCCGTGCTCGACGATCTGGCCACCCCGCCGCTCGACGACCAGATCGACGCACTTCACGGCGCCGCCGAGCGACATCCCGAACTCGATCTCACACGCGTCGCGATTCGCGGGTGGAGCTTCGGCGGCTACCTCGCCGCGCTCGCCGTGCTCCGTCGGCCCGACGTATTCCACGCCGCGATCGCCGGCGCGCCGGTGACCGAATGGCGGCTGTACGACACGCACTACACCGAGCGCTACCTCGGGGACCCAGCCGCGCAGCCCGACGTCTACGACGGCTCCTCGTTGCTGCCGCTGGCCGACCGACTGGAACGCCCGCTGCTACTGATCCACGGATTGGCCGACGACAACGTCGTCGCCGCGCACACCCTGCAACTGTCATCCGCGCTGCTGACTGCCGGTCGCCCCCACGAGGTACTCCCCCTCGTGGGCGTGTCACACATGACGCCCCAAGAGGTAGTCGCTGAAAATCTGCTGCTGCACCAGCTGGGATTCTTGCGCCGGGCGCTCGGTGTCAGCGACGCCCCGACCACCTGACGCCGCCCACGTGACGCTGACCCACCGACATCACCGCACGGCATCCTCGTGACGTCTCCGCAGTTGATCACCTACCCCGACCGGCTCGCACCCGATCTGTCGGCGTTAGGCGACCTGCTCGATGGACCCCTGCGCGGGGCGTTCGGTGGCGTGCATGTCCTGCCGTTCTTCGACCCGATCGACGGCGCCGACGCGGGATTCGACCCGATTGATCACCTCCGCGTCGACCCGCGCATCGGCACATGGTCCGACATCGCCCGCCTGGCCACCGGACGAACGGTGATGGCCGACTTGATCGTCAACCACGTCTCGGCGCACTCGACGATGTTCTCCGATGTGCTCGAACGCGGTGAACGCTCGGCGCACCGGCCGCTGTTCCTCGATCCGGTTGCTGTCTTCGGACGGCCCCCGACAGCGGACGACCTGGCACCGGTGTATCGGCCCCGGCCGACGCCGCCGATCACCGAGTTCGTGTTCGCCGACGGGGCGACGGTGCCCTTCTGGACGACGTTCAGCGCTGAGCAGATCGACATCGACGTCGAGTCGCCCGCTGGCTGGGAGTACCTCGTGTCGATCATCGACGCGCTCGATCTGGCTGGGGTGACGCAGATCCGTTTCGACGCGGTCGGCTACGCGATCAAGCGGGCGGGCACCTCGTGCTTCATGATCCCCGACACGTTCGACTTCATCGAACGTGTCGCCGACATGTGTCACGAACGCGGCATCGACGTGTTAGTCGAGGTCCACAGCCATTACCTCGACCAACTGGCGATCGCCGAGCGGGTTGACCTGGTGTACGACTTCGCGCTGCCCCCGCTGGTGCTCGACGCGCTGTTTACCGGGCGCGGTGATGCGCTGCGCCAGTGGATTGCCATCCGACCGACGAATGCGGTCACCGTGCTCGACACCCACGACGGGATCGGCGTGGTCGATGTCGGGGTCGATCCGCGTCATCCGTCACGCCCGGGCCTCCTTGCGCCGGCACGCATCGATGCCCTGGTCGAGGGCATCCACGAACGGTCACGAGGCGAGTCGCAGCAGGCGACCGGCGCGGCGGCGAGCAATCTCGACCTGTACCAGGTGAATTGCACCTTCTTCGACGCACTCGGCGGCGACGAGCAGCGGTACCTCGCGGCGCGCCTGATCCAGCTGCTGCTTCCAGGGACGCCGCAGATCTACTACGTCGGACTGCTCGCTGGTGGCAACGACCTCGACTTGCTGATGGACACCGGCGTCGGCCGCGACATCAACCGACACCACTTCACGAGCGACGAGATCGATCAGGCGCTCGAACGGCCGGTGGTCCAACGGTTGCTCGGGCTGCTGCGATGGCGGGCGACCGAGCCGGCGTTCGATGGTTCCTTCGAGCTCCTCGACACACCCGAACACGAGCTTGCCGTGCGCTGGTCGTCACCGGCATCGACGTTCGAGGCCACCGTCGACTTCACGACGGGTGAGTACTCGATCACCTGACGGTGTGACAATTGGGGTCTGACCCCAACTGTCACACGGTGTCAGACACCACCGTTACGCCTTGCGGCCGAGGGCGATGCGATCGCGGCCGGCGAGGTCGGGACGAATCTCGACGTCGATGAAGCCAGCGGCGGTGAGCAACTGCGCCACCGCAGGGCCCTGCGTCGCGCCGATCTCCAACACCAGCCACCCGCCCGCGACGAGGCGCCCAGGAGCGCGCTCAATGATCACGCGGAGGTCGTCGAGTCCATCCGGCCCGGCGAACAACGCGGCGTGCGGTTCCCACTCGCCGACGGTCGCCTCGATCGCCTCGTCGTCGGCGACGTAGGGCGGATTGGCAACGATCACGTCGAAGCGCACATCTCGCGGCAATGCGTCGAGCCACGACCCGTGGGCAACGTGCACGTTGCGGCCCGAGCGACCAAGCCCCGCGAGGTTGCTGCGTGCCAGGTCGAGTGCATCGGTGTCGGCGTCGGTGATCCACACGGTCGTTCCGTCAACAGGGAGTTCATCGGCGACAGCGAGTCCGATCGCTCCGGTGCCGGTGCCGAGGTCGGCGACCACACGGGGCGGCGTGACGCCCGCCGCCAGCCCAATGGCCACCTCGGCGACGAGCTCGGTCTCGGGTCGAGGAATGAGCGCTCGGCGGTCGACCGCCAGGTCGAGTCGCCGGAACCCCCATCGTCCCAGTACGTACTGCAACGGCTCGCCGGCGCGGGCCCGAACGATCATGGCATCGAGGTGGGCGATCATCCGCGCCGTCGGTTCGTCATCGAGGAGCGCAGCGAAGTCATCGGCATCGTCGGCGCCGCTCGCGATCTCACACATCCAGCGGGCGTGTTGCGTGTCGCCCACCGTTGCGGCGGTCTCAGCCAGCACCGAACGCCACGACGCCGACGTCATATGTGCGTTCTCACGTGTCGTCGCCGGCCAGTAAACGAGCGCGCTCGTCGGCCGCCAACGCATCGACCACTGGTTGTAGGTCGCCGCCGAGGACGTCGCTCAGGCGGTGGATCGTGAACCCGATGCGGTGATCGGTGACGCGATTCTCTTTGAAGTTGTACGTGCGGATCTTCTCGCTGCGTCCGCCGCCGCCGATCTGCGCCCGACGGTCGGCGGAGAGTTGCGCGTTGCGTTCGTCTTCGGCCAGCTCGTACAAACGCGACCGCAGCACGGTCATCGCTCGCGCCCGGTTCTGCAGCTGCGAGCGCTCATCCTGCATCGTCACCACGAGACCCGTCGGCCGGTGGGTGATACGTACGGCGGAGTCGGTGGTGTTCACGCTCTGCCCACCCGGCCCGCTGGCGCGATACACATCGATATCGAGGTCCCGCTCGTCGACGGTGACGTCGATCTCGTCGGCCTCGGGCATCACGCTGACCGTGGCCGAAGAGGTATGCACGCGGCCCTGGCTCTCGGTCACCGGGACCCGCTGCACCCTGTGCGGACCGCCCTCGAACTTGAGGTTGCGCCATGCGGTGTCGCCGCGCACCTCCATCGTCACGTCGTTGTAGCCGCCCATGTCGCTGAGCGACGCCGACAACGTCGTCGACGACCAACCGTGCCGATCGGCGAACGCCCGATACATCTCCGCAAGATCGCGGGCGAACAGATTCGCCTCCTCACCGCCTTCGGCGCCACGGATCTCGATGATCACGTTGCGACCGTCGTTGGGGTCGGTGGGCAGCATGAGTTCGCGCAACTCGTCGTCGAGAGACACGAGCTGATCCGCCGTGACGTCGATGTCCTCCAGGAGCATCGCCCGCTCGTCGCCCGTCGCGCCGTCGAGTAGCTCACGGGCGGCGTCGAGATCGGCGTTGAGCCCGGTGCGTCGACGAAAGGCTTCGATCACCGGGCCGAGATCGTTGTACCGCTTCGAGAGCGTGCGCAGCTGCGCCGGATCGGCGAGCACCTCGGGGTCGGCGAGCTGCGCTTCGATCGTGAGGTACTCCTCTTCGACGCGTCGCAGCCGCTCGAGGTCGGCGTCGCGCAGCTGCTCATGCATGAAGAAGCGACGCTATCGCCCGCCTCCCGCTAGCCGATCGCTCGCACCTCGACAGGCTGACGCAGCAACGAAAGGAGCTCGGTCGTGATCGGCAACACGTCTCGGGAAGGCAGCACGACCAGTACCGGCTGATCGTGGGCGATCTGGATGTCGGCGACGTAGGGCGCCAGGTCGAGGTCGACCCCGCTCGACACCACGACCGACACGGTGCGGCCGTCGGCGTCGCGACCCACTGCGAAGCAGGGCTCCGTCTCCTTCAGTCCGCCACGGGCGACCGGCGGTTCGGCGATGGCGAGCTGGTCGAGGCCAGCCATCGTCGGGTTCTCGATCAGTTGCCACCGCAGTAGGCGCTCGCGAGCGACACGGTTGAGCGGATGCTGCGCCGCGTCGGCCGTGCGGTGGGCCGCCACCGTGGCGGCAACCTTGGCGAGTGCATCGATCGGTGGCTGGTCGCCATGGAGCAGCCCGAACGCGTCGCGATCCTGCGCACCGACACCGACATCGAGGCGGGCCACACCGTCAGCACCGTCGACAACCCGGCACACCTCGAGCCCGTGCACCTCCCCCGTCACGATGCCGTGCTCGACCACCAGGTCGGCTCCGGCCGAAAGGATCTCGTCGCCGAACGCGCGGTGCTCCGGTCGCGGCGGAGGAGGCGACGCCAACGGCTCCTCGACGACCGGCAGGAGATCGCGGCCCTCAGGGAACCAGACGTCGACCGGCCAGGCGAATCGGCTGGCGCGACGGGCGAGGGAGCCCGCCTCCGCGGCGGAGATCAGATGGAGGCCGGTGGCCTCCTGGCGCCGTGCCCAGGCCATCGCTGGCCCAAGTGCCCGCCCGGGGCGGGTGGAGCCATCAGCATCCACCAGCACCCACGCGTCGGCGCCACTGCGATCGTCGGGGTCATCGATGACACGCCCGGCCCCGATGGGCAGCGGCACGCTCGGCGCATCGACGGGCATGCCGCGGTGTTCAGCGATCAACCCGCGCAGCTGAGCGTCCAGCAGCCGCGCACGACGCCTGGCGGACTCATCGACCTGCGGCTGCGGATCAGGCACGCGGCGAACGTTACCGGTCGCCCTACATCAGGTAACGGGGCGTGTTACAGGAAGTAGCCGGTCACGTCGGCGATCAGATCGATCGCCCCGGCGTGGTTGTACAGGCGGACACGGCCGCCTGCGTCGAGCTTGGCGACCACCAGGTTGGCCGCAGTCTGGCCGGCGGCCACGTTGACACTCGACGCCTCTGGGCGATCGGCACCCTTGGGGTACACGGTGACGAACGTATTGGCAGTCGCTCCGGCGGCGGTCACGTTGAGGATCGCCGCTCGGGCGTTGGTGGGCACGCCCCCTCGTCCGCCGACGGCGAGTTCGATCTCTTCCTTCGGGCCGACGCGCCCCTTGCGGGCGCCCAATCCGTCACGTACGTCGAGCACACGGGCAGGCCCAACCGCCACGTGGCGTGCGCCCGTCGATGAGAAGTAGCCGACCACGTCGGCCACGAGATCGAGGTCACCCGAGTTGGCGAACAGGCTGAACTTGCCACCCTCGCCGACGCGGCACATCACCAGATTGGGGATGTTCATCCCCGGGCTGTAGTTCAGGTTGGAGATCTCGGGACGTGCCGAGCCGGTCGCCCACGCGGTCACATACCCACGCGTCGTCGGCGCCACCGACGTCACGTTGAGCACGACCAGGTCGGCGCCGTTCTTGGGTACGCCACCGATGCCGGCGACGGGCACATCGATGGTCTGGCCGCCACGCACGCGGCGCCTGGCGGCACCGGTACCCGCACGCGAATCGAGCACGCGGAACGGGTTGAGGCCGGTGAACTTCGTCGCCGACATCGATCCGATGTAGCCGACCACATCGATCACGCAGTCGGCACTTCCGGCGTGGTTGTACACGTCGACACTGCCGTTCTTGCCGACACCGACGATGACCATGTTTGGCACGGCGCGCCCAGGGCGCGGGTTGAGGCTCGATGCGTCGGGGACGCCCGATCCGCTCGGATAGACGCGGAAGTTCGTGTTGTTCGTGGCGTTCACCGACGTGACGTTGAGCGCCACCGCGAGCACGCCCGAGCTGGGCACGCCGCCGACGCCGGCCACCTTGACCGAGATCGTGCCCTTCTTACCGAGCGGGCCGCGTCGTGTGCCGTGGCCCTCACGCGTGTCGCAGATACGCGCTGGTGGAATCGAAACGAAGTCACCGACGGCAGCGCCGCCACTAGCGCCGCCGCCACCGGGGGCGGGCGGGGGCAGGGTGCCGCCGGGAGCCGGCGCCGCGCCGAACAGGCCGAGGTTGTCCACCGACTTTCCGACAACGTCGGAGCCACCTCCGCCGAGCCAGCCATCGATGATGCTGCCGTAGTAGTCGCGGAAGTCGACGTGGTGTTCCATGCGGTCCCACCGGCGGAGTCCGGCGAGCGACGGCCGCTGCCCGTAGAAGCCACCTTTTACCCGGGCACCGAGCACCATGTGTGGTGCCGCGGTGCCGTGATCGGAGCCAAGGCCGTCGTTGCTCCAACTCGTGCGACCAAACTCCGAGAACGACATGATCGTGACCTGGCCGGCCCATCGGTCGTCGAGCACCTCGAAGAAGCGTCGCAGTGCATCGTTGAACTCGAGCATCCGCACCGGGTGCTGCGACGGCTGTCCGGCATGACTGTCGAAGTCGCCCCATCCCACGCTGAGCACGCGGAAGCCAAGGTTGGCATTGATCAACCGGGCCATCACTTCCGCCTCAGCAGCGAGTCGTTCCTCCGGCAACTCCTCGGGGATGATCGGTTGCAGTCGTGCTGCGAGATCGAGCTGGTCGATGTGCGCCTGGCCGACCGCTCGCTGCCAGCCGCTGCCATCGGCGCAGATGCCGCGCAGCGTCTGGTAGATCCGCTGACTGCGGTCGTCGTCGCCAGCGCCGAAACTCGGGCGGCCGGCGGGGATCGATGTCCCGCGGTGCTGGTTGCCGACGAAGTGCAGCGGCAACGAATG
>JBCBSO010000021.1:0-14590 GCA_039819205.1 Actinomycetota bacterium | reverse complement strand
CCCTCGTGTCACGCCGGTGTGACACGAGGGGTCTGACCCCAACTGTCACACGGCTCACCGGCTCGGTGACGTTGACGCCGGCTCACCGGCTCCAGCGGTGGTCGTCGCGGTAGCGGCCAACTGCGAGGGGAGTGGACCACTGGCGGCGTTGACGCAAGCTGGCGGTGGCGAACACGATGATTCCGGCGAGGACGATCGCCACGAGCGCAACGCCGAGCGTGAGGGCACGGTTGTGCTGTGCGAGCCGCGGAAACACGCCCATCCAGGTGGTGTCGGAGATTGCCGGCAAGACGGTGAGCGGTGCGAGATAGCCAAACACGACGAGGAGGATCGCGAGCGCCCCCAACCCAGCGCCGATGGCAAAGCTGATCTCCCCCCGCTCGGGGCGCACGATGATCGCCGCGATGAGCAGGATCACCCCGCCCACCGCGGCGCCGATCGACACCCAGAACGCGCCGGTCTGGACCACCGAGAGGGTGCCCACCTCCTGCACCGGCAGCGTGATCGGCGGCATCTCGCCGACCCGCTCGTCGCGCACGATCACCACCTGCTCTTCGGCGCTGACCTGCACGGGATCTGAGCGATCACCGATCAACCGCTCGTGTCCCGAGGCGACCAGTTGGCTCATCAGCGCCGCGCCGTCGGGGATCCGGGCGAGTTGCTCAATGAACTCCTTGAGCTGGGTCGGCGACTGATTGAGCGCTGGTGCATCGGCGCTGGCGATCACGGTGGCGATCTCGCCGCGGATCCCGGAGTCGTCGAGGATCGCCAGGCTGGTCGAGGTGTCGTCGACGGGCGTGAAGGCGACGCGGCCGAACCACCACAGGCTGATGGCGAGCGCGAACAAGACCATCGAGATCAGCAGGAGCAGCCCGCCGGGTGAACGCCGCACCGCACAAGTGTGACAAAGACGGCGAGTCTGACAAATACCGGCCCTAGTCTGCGGTTGTGAACCGCCCGCACTTGGCTCGGATGCTGCTGCGTGGAGCGCTCCGTCGTTGTCCATGGTGCGGTGCCCGCGGCGGATTCTTTTCGTCGTATTTCACCAAGACGCCGTCGTGTCGCGCGTGTTCGTTGCAATGGCGGCGTGGTGACGTCGGTTTCGAGCTCGGCGCGGCGGCGATGGCGGCAATCATCACCCTTGGTCCGCTCATCCTGGCGCTGTTCGGCCTGGTGGTGATCACGTGGCCCGAGATCGACGTCGTGCTGTTGTTCATCGTGCTCGGGGTCGGTGCCGTGCTGCTGCCGCTTGTGACGTATCCGCGGGCCTATCTGATGTGGCAGGCGATCGACATCGTGATGCGCCCGGTGCAGCCGACCGACTTCGTGCTCGACGCGGAGCCGGACGGCAACACCGAAACGAGCAGCGACGTTCGCCGTGGGGATGCTTGAGCGAACAGTCGTTCGTTCATTACACTGCTGTTATTCGCCCCTGTCCGCACCACCCACCGACCGTTCCTACATCGTCGTCGATCCGCTCGAGCGGCGCTGTGACACCCCCTCTCTACGGTGACGTTCGACCGACTTCTCCGGCATCGAACGTTCCACGAAAGCGAGATCCACGATGAGCACGAGCAACAACTCCGACCGCGACAAAGCACTCGACATGGCGCTGAGCCAGATCGACAAGCAGTTCGGCAAGGGCGCCATCATGAAGATGGGCGACCGCACCAACATGAAGATCGAAACCGTGCCCACCGGGGCGCTATCGCTCGATCTGGCGCTCGGCGTCGGCGGCCTGCCGCGTGGACGGGTCACCGAGATCTACGGTCCGGAGTCGTCGGGTAAGTCCACCCTGGCGATGCACGTCGTTGCCGAGGCCCAGCGCAATGGTGGGGTGTGTGCCTACATCGACGCCGAGCACGCGATGGACCCGGTGTATGCCGCAGCCATCGGCGTCGACGTCGACCAGCTGCTGATCTCCCAGCCCGACACTGGCGAGCAGGCGCTGGAGATCGCCGACATGCTCACCCGTTCGGGAGCGATCGATGTGCTCGTCGTCGACTCGGTCGCTGCGCTCACGCCACGCGCCGAGATCGAAGGCGAGATGGGTGACAGTCATGTCGGGTTGCAGGCCCGTCTGATGAGCCAGGCGCTGCGCAAGCTCACCGGCAACCTCAACAAGACCCGCACGATCGCCGTGTTCATCAACCAGTTGCGCGAGAAGATCGGCGTCATGTTCGGCTCGCCCGAAACCACCCCCGGCGGCCGGGCGCTCAAGTTCTACTCGTCGGTGCGTCTCGACATCCGCCGCATCGAGTCGCTGAAAGACGGCGCCGAAGTGGTCGGCAACCGCACCCGCGTCAAGGTGGTGAAGAACAAGGTGTCGCCGCCGTTCAAGCAGGCCGAGTTCGACATCATGTACGGCCAGGGCATCAGCCGTGAGGGGTCGCTCATCGACATGTCGGTCGACCTGGGCATCGTCAAGAAGTCGGGCGCCTGGTTCACCTATGAGGGCGAGCAGCTCGGTCAGGGCCGCGAGAAAGCGAAAGACTTCTTGCGCACCCACCCCGAGGTCACGATGGAGATCAGCGACAAGGTGCTCATCGCCTCGGGGCTCAAGGAAGATCCGAACGCACCAGCCGACGACGATGCTGCGGCCGAGGCTTGGAGTGACGCCGACGACGCTCCGATCGAGCTCGACTGATGGCTGCTGACGGCGCCGCGGTACCGCCGCGTATCTCGATCATCACGCTCGGCGTCGCCGACCTTGGCGCCGCAACGGCGTTCTACGAGTCGCTCGGCTGGACACGCTCGCCCGCGTCGGTCGAGGCCATGACGCTGTTCACCATGCAGGGGTCGGTGCTCGGGCTCTACGAGTGGGGTGCGCTGGCCGACGATGCCGGCGTGCCCGCCGACGGTGATGGCTTTCGCGGCGTGGCGCTGGCGTTGAACTGTGCATCGGAGTCGGAGGTCGATGCGGTCTTCGCGGCGTGGGTCGCCGCTGGCGCCGCACCGAAGAAGGACCCGCACAAGGCGTTCTGGGGTGGGTACTCGTCGTATGTCGCCGACCCCGACGGCCATCTCTGGGAGATTGCCTACAACCCGTACTCTCGGCTCGACGAAAACGGCATTCTGCGTATCGACTGAGTCGTTTCGTCTGACGTCGCTTAGTTGAACGTCGAGCCGCCGGGCTGGAAGATCATCAGCCACAGGGTGACCACCAACAGCAGATGGGTGATGCCGATGCCGGCGGCCATCTTGCTGCGGGCGCCCTCACCGTCGTCGTTCAGCGCCGGACGGATCAGAAACCAACTGACCAGCGTCATCGCCAACCAGATCACGATCGAGATCGACATCCACCACGTCTCGGCGATGTTGTACTCGCCGATCCCGGCCATCCCCATGCCGAGTACCCACAACAGCACCAAGGCAGGGAACACCAACCGCATGTGCAGTGCGGCGATGGCGGTGGTTTCACCCGCTCGCTGCAGCCGTGGGTACACGAACAGTGGCCCGAAGGCGACGATGGCGGCGAGCACGTGCAGCAAGCCGAACACCTGATAGGTGTTCGAGATCGGGAGAACGGCGAGCATCCGCGGGACGATATCGGCAATAGGCTCGACGCTCGTGTCCAGCACCAGCAGCTCCGACCACGCGCGGCGGTACGTCGTGCGCACCTACGGCTGCCAGATGAACGAACACGACTCCGAACGCATCGCCGGCCTGCTGGAGGCCGACGGGCTCGTCGCCGCCGACTCCGACGACGACGCCGACGTAATCGTGCTGAACACGTGCTGCATCCGAGAAAACGCCGACAACAAGCTGTACGGCAACCTCGGCCATCTGAAAACGTGGAAGGCGGCCCGCGATGGCCGTCAGATCGTGGTGTCGGGCTGCCTCGCCCAGAAAGACCGTGATCACGTCGCTGAGCGCGCCGGACATGTCGACGTCGTGATGGGTACACACAACGTGCACCGCGCCGCCGAATTGCTCGACGCCGCGCGATCGAGCACTGCGCCGATCACCGAGATCCTCGACGCAGCAGTCGTCGACGATCACGCGATGTTCCCCTCGGCGCTACCCGTGCGTCGCGAGTCGTCGTACAACGCGTGGGTCACGATCCAGATCGGCTGCGACAACAACTGTGCGTTCTGCATCGTCCCTGCCGTGCGCGGGGAAGAGATGAGCCGCCCGTTCGAGCAGATCGTCGACGAGGTCGGCGAGCTTGCCGCACAGGGCGTCACCGAGGTCACGCTGCTCGGGCAGAACGTCAACAGCTATGGCCGTGATCTGCAGCTCGCCGCTCGCCGGGCGGGCGACGCCTCGGCAACGTTGCGGCCGTTGTTCGCCGATCTGCTGCGTGCGGTCGGCGCGATCGAGGGCATCCGCCGCGTGCGCTACACCAGCCCGCACCCCAAAGACATGCGCACCGAGACCTTCGCCGCGATGGCGGAGAGCGCGGCGGTATGCGAGCACTTGCACTATCCGTTGCAGGCCGGCAGCGATCAGGTGTTGGCGGCGATGCACCGGGGGTACACCGCCCAGCGGTATCTCGACCGGCTGGCGAGTGCCCGCAAGACGGTGCCCGACCTCGCGGTGACCACCGACATCATCGTCGGGTTCCCCGGTGAGACCGACGACGACTTCGAGGCCACGATGGAGGTCGCAGCCGCCGCTGAGTTCGACGACGCGTACACGTTCATCTTCTCGCCTCGTCCCGGCACCGAAGCTGCCGACATGGCCGACTTGGCGGTCGATCCCAGCGTGGCCAGCGAACGCTTTGCCCGGCTGCGGACCGTGATCGAGCGGTCGGCGCTGCAACGCAACCAGGCGCGCGAAGGGCGGGTTGAAGAGGTGCTCGTGGAGGGCCCCAGCAAGCGCAATCCCGATGTGCTCTCCGGTCGCACGCGACAACACAAGCTGGTGCACTTCACTCCGCCGTCGGGCGGTCTGCGCACCGGTAGCTATGCCACGGTCGAGGTCTCCCGTGGCGCACCGCACTTCCTCGAGGGCCAGTTTGTGGAGCTGGTCGCTGAGCCAACCCACCGCACGCGCATCCCCGTCGCTGCGGGATGACCGACTGACCGACGTGGCCGATCGGTAACTTGCCCACCATGGACGAGGCCGACGCGCAGCTCGCCGAGTACCGGGCGAGCATCGACAACATCGACGCGGCCCTTGTGCACCTGCTGGCTGAGCGATTCAAGGTGACCCAAGCCGTCGGTCGCTACAAGGCCAGCGCCGGCCTGCCCCCCGCCGATCCGACACGCGAGCAAGAACAGATCGACCGGCTCCGCCGTCTCGCCGAACGGTCCGGGCTCGATCCAGCGTTCAGCGAGGCGTTCCTGCGGTTTATCGTCGCCGAGGTCATCCAACACCACCGACGAATCGCCGAGGGCGACACGCCGTAACAACGGCGAGCAGGAGGGCGACACGGCGATGGCAACGCGGTCGGCGACGCGCGTCGCCATCGTCGGTCCGACGGCCTCGGGAAAGTCGACGGTGGCGATGGCCGCCGCACGCCAGCTCGGCAACGTCGACCTGGTGTCGGTCGACTCGATGCAGGTGTATCGGGGGATGGACATCGGCACCGCCAAGCCGAGCGCCGCGGACCAGCTCGCCGTCCGGCACCACTGCATCGATCTCGTCGAGCCGCGCGACGAGTTCACCGTTGCCCAGTTTCAGCACGCCGCCAACGCCGCGACGGACACGGTCGAGGCAGACAGCCGGCGCGTTCTCTACGTGGGTGGCACCGGGCTGTACCACCGGGCGGTGATCGATCGGTTCGATCTTCCCGGCGAGTATCCCGAGGCGCGTGCCGCCGTTGATGCCGAGCTCGCACGCGATGGGCTCGATGCCGCGTATCGCCGCCTGGAGCAAGCGGACCCGGCTGCGGCGGCGCGGATCGAGCCAGGCAATGAGCGGCGCATCGCCCGTGCGCTCGAAGTGATCGATGGAGCGGGTCGGCCGTTCAGCGCGTTCGGGCCGGGTGTCGACCATTATCCCGAGTCATCGACCATCCAGATCGGTGTGCGCTGGTCGCGTGCGCGTCTCGCCGAACGAATCGAAGCGCGTGTGCACGACATGGTCGACGCCGGATTGGTTGCGGAGGTCGAGGGACTGCTCGCCACCGGCCTGTCCCGCACGGCTGGGCAGGCGTTGGGCTACAAAGAGCTGCGCGCCCATCTGCAAGGTGCGATGTCACTCGACGCGGCGATCGACGCAACCATCACCCGTACCCGCCAGTTCGCTACTCGGCAAGACCGATGGTTCCGTCGAGATCCCCGCGTACGCTGGGTCGATGCCGAGTCCGATCCGGTAGCAGCCGTGCTGCCAGCGGTACTCGACGCACTCCGTACATGAGCACGATCACCCTCACCAAACACCATGGCCTCGGAAACGACTTTCTCGTCGCCGTCGACAACGGGGAACTCGCCGGGACCGACGTGCCGGCGCTCGCCCGCGCGTGGTGTCATCGACGGACCGGGGTTGGCGCCGATGGCCTGCTGATCGCCACAGAAGCGCAGGGCTACGACGCCCGCATGACGCTGTACAACGCCGACGGATCGCGTGCCGAAATGAGTGGCAACGGGATCCGCTGTTTCGCCCAGGCGCTCGCTGGCCGGCACGCCACCGACGCTGAGCTGCTCGTGCGCACCGATGTGGGCGATCGACGGCTTGAGCTACACGGCACCGACGACCCCGACACCGTCGACGTACGGGTGGAGATGGGCGACGTGAGCGCGCTGCCGGAGCCGGCTGGTTGGGCGTCGTTGGGCTGCCATCCCGATCGGCCCGTCTCTCACCTCAGTGTCGGCAATCCGCACTCGGTGGTTGGCGTCGACGACGTTGCCGTGGTCGATCTCGCCGCACTCGGTGGGCAGGTCCCGCACGTCAACTTGGAGATCATCGAACCCGGTCCGGAACCCGAGGCCGTCACGATGCGCGTCCACGAACGCGGCGTGGGGATCACCGAAGCCTGTGGCACGGGCGCCGTCGCTGCGGCCTACGCCGCCCGTTCGTGGGGCCTCGTCGCATCGCAACACCCAGAAGTGATCGTCCACATGGACGGCGGGCGAGCCACGGTGGGCTTCGATGCCGATGTCACAACCCGCGCGGTGCTCACGGGTCCGGCGACCTATGTTGCATCGATCGAGGTCGACCTGCACCGATGAACCGCCCCTACGACGAGGCCCTTGCGGGCACGCTGATCGACCGGACGATCCGGGAGAAGATCATCCTCGTCAGCGTCGCCGATCCTGCGGCCACCGACGACGAGGTCGACGCAGCCCTGGCCGAGTTGGGGCTGCTCGTGGACACCGCCGGTGCCGATGTCGTTGGCGAAGTGGTGCAACGGCGTGACGCTCCCGATCACACGTGGTACGTCGGCAAGGGCAAGGCCGAGGAACTGAAGACGTTGGCGCTCGCCGTTGATGCCGACACGGTGGTGTTCGACAACGAGCTGAGCCCTGCCCAGCAATACAACTTGGAGAAGTTGCTCGGCCGAACGGCGATCGATCGCACGGCGGTGATCCTCGACATCTTTGGTCAGAATGCGCGCACCCAAGAGGGCAAGGCACAGGTCGAGCTGGCGCTACTGCGCTACCGCCTTCCACGGTTGCGGCGCGGGCGAGGCGCCAAGCTGAGCCAGCAGCGTGGCGGCGTCGGCGCTCGGTTTGGCGGCGGCGAGACCAAGATCGAGACCGACCGTCGGCGGATCATGCGGCGCATCAACCGTCTCGAACGCGACCTTGCCGCGCTGGGCGACACTCGTGCGTTGCAGCGCAAGGGCCGGTCGCGCAGCGGCCTGGCGTCGGTGGCGATCGTCGGGTACACCAATGCCGGTAAGTCGACGTTGCTCAACCAGCTCACCTCGTCGGGCGTGCTGACCGAGGATCGGTTGTTCGCCACGCTCGACCCGACCACCCGCCGCCTCGCTCTGCCCGGGGGTGAGCCGGTGCTGCTCTCCGACACCGTCGGGTTCATTCGCAACCTGCCGCACGGGTTGGTCGAGTCGTTCAAGGGCACGCTCGAGGTCGCGGCGATGGCCGACTATCTCGTGCACGTGGTCGACGCGTCAGCGCCCGACCCCGAGGCGCAGATCGACGCGGTACGCGAGGTGCTCGCCGATATCGATGCCGACGAGGTTCCCGAGCTCCTGGTGTTCAACAAGGCCGACCTCGAGCCCGGGGTGGCCAAGCAGCTCGTGCTCGACCACCCGGGTTCGGTTGCCGTGAGCGCCACGGCTGCTGATGGAATCGACGTGTTCCTGCGCACCCTGTCGGACCGCCTGCGCTCGCTGAGCACCGTGCACGAACTGATCGTGCCGTACGCCCGTGGCGACGTGCTCGCCGCCGTGCATCGTGAAGGCGAGGTGGTGTCGATCACCGACGGCGCCGACGCGTGGACGATCCGGGCACGCCTATCGGATGCATCGGCCGGACGGCTGGCCGAGTTCGGTACAGGGGTGACCGAGCCGTCAGGCAGCCAGCCGTGACGTCACCGGCTGCGCGCCAGCCCTTCGAGCCGCCGCCGTATCCGTACGACCGACTCGCCGACGTGGCGACCATCGCCGAAGCGCACCCCGGCGGCGCGGTCGACCTCTCGGTTGGTACCCCGTTCGATCCGCCCGACCCGATGGTGCTCGCCGCGCTCGCCAGCGCCGACGATGCACATCGATATCCAGCGAGCGTCGGGCTACCGCCGCTGCTCGGCGCCGCCGCACGATGGATGCAACGCCGTTTCGATATCGACGTGCCCACCGCCCACATCGGTGCAGCGATCGGTGCCAAGGAGTTCGTCGCCTCGCTGCCGTCGTTGCTCGTGCTCCGTCGGCCTGATCGCGACACCGTGTTGTACCCGGCGATTTCGTATCCGAGCTACGAGATGGGCGCGACGCTCGCCTCATGTCGGGCCGTGGCCGTGCCGGCGCGTTCCGACGGCACGCTCGATCTCGATGCGATCGACCCGGCCGACGCGGCCAGAGCGCTCGTTCTGTGGGTGAACAGTCCGGCCAATCCGACCGGCGCGCTCGACGACCTCGGCGCCGCCGCCAGCTGGGGGCGTGCCCACGACGTGCCGGTGTTCTCCGACGAGTGCTACGTCGAGTTCACCTGGACCGAGCGCGGCCGGTCGATCCTCGAACATGGCACCGATGGCGTCGTTGCCGTCCACTCGCTCTCCAAGCGGTCGAACCTCGCCGGCCTGCGTGTCGCCTTCTACGCCGGCGATGCCGAGCTGGTGCAGTACCTCCGCGAGGTGCGCAAGCACGGCGGCATGATGATGCCGGGTCCGGCGCAAGCCGCCGGCGCCGTGGCCCTCGACGACGATGCCCACGTTGAGCTGCAACGCGAGCGCTACCACCGCCGGCTGACGCTGCTTGCTGATGCGCTCACCGCCTGGAGCGGCAGCCGAGTCGAGTTGCCCGCCGGCGGCTTCTACTTGTGGGTACCGACGGCCGACACCGACGGCTGGGGCTTCGCTGAACGGCTCGCTGCCGATGCGGGAGCGATCGTCAGCCCCGGCGAGTTCTACGGCGCGGCGGGGGAGCGGTTCGTGCGCATTGCGGTGGTACAACCCGACGATCGGCTGAGGTTGGTCGCGCAGCGGCTGGGCGTGGCGTCGTGAGGCAACGCTTGGTGTTGCTCGGCCTGACGGTGGCGATCGTTGGCCTCGCCTTGGGTGGGGTGTTGTGGTGGATGGCCAACGAGCGCGCCGACGACGGTGTCGACGTATTGGCCCGCGCCCCGTCGGGTTGCGACACCACGCTCGACTTCGACCGCGCTGGGGACTTCCTGGTGTTCGTGGAAACGAGCGGACGCTTCGATGACGTCCCGGGCGACTGCGATGGTCCCAGCGGCAGCTTCGACGTCGACGAGTCGACTGCGGTCGATCTCGTATTGTTCGACCCCGACGGCGCCGAGGTAGACATCGACGACACCACGGGAGTCACCTACGACCGGCTGGGCCGCCGCGGCGCGCAGATCGGGCAGATCTCGGTGACCACGCCCGGCGATCACGTGCTGCGCGTGGAGGCCACGACTGAGGTCAACGTGGCCGTCGGCGGCGACCCGGGTACGTGGGTCGGGCTGGTGCGCTTGTCGGCGGTGATCGTCGCCGCGCTCGGCCTCATCGGCGGCGGCGCATTGTTGTTGCGGGCAACTCGGCCGGACGAGCCCGAATTGGTCGACGACGAGCCGTGGCGCCCGAGCGGTGGGCCGTGGCCGCAGCGTCCGCCCGGGGCGCCGACACCGCCGCCGACAACCGGGGCACCCGGGGTTGCCCGGCCGCAACAACCGCCCTCCGCGATCCCCGGCCAACCACATCTCCCCGGTGCACCGTCGGCGCCCTCGCCGTGGGCCCCGCCGGATCAGCCGGAGCGGTAACGGCGGCGAGCGGTGAGCGAAACCCTCCGATCCACGGGTTTCGCTCACCGGTGTCGGGGCGTGTGCCGTTGTGGTGAGCGAAACCACCGCATGTGCGGGTTTCGCTCACCGATGCGAGTCCGAACTCAGTAGCGACGCATCACCGTGACGACGCGACCGAAGATCTCCACCTCGTCGGCGGTGAACTGCATTGGCTCCATCGTCGGGTTGGCGGGCGTGAGGGTGACCTCTGCGCCCGAACGGGTGTAGGTCTTCACTGTTGCTTCGCCGCCAGGGATTCCGGCAACGACGATGTCGCCGTTGTCGGGATGCACGATATGCATGGCCACCACGAAGTCGCCGTCGAGAATCCCGAGATCGACCATCGAGTCGCCGCGCACCCGCAACATGAACAGCTCGCCGTCGCCGGCGAAGTCGACCGGCACGGGGAGCAGCTCTTCGACGTTCTCTTCGGCGAGCACATCGGTGCCGGCGGCGACATCACCGACGAGTGGGACGTGGCGTACCGGGCGGCGTTCGAGCATGGCGCCGCTGTTGGGGTCGTAGCGCACCTCGATCGCCCGCGGCTTGCTCGGGTCGCGGCGCAGGTACCCCAGTCGCTGCAGGGTGTTGAGGTGGGTGTGCACCGTCGACGGCGACGTCAAGCCGACGGCATCGCCGATCTCGCGCACCGATGGGGGGTATCCGCGCTCGCGGATCTGCGACTCGATGTATTCGAGGATCTCGCGCTGACGGGCACTGATGTTCGGCGACATGGGAACATGCTATGGAGGCGCACAATCGATGTCAAACATCTGTGCCCTCACGCACGAGTTGCCAACACTCGTTCGAATCGTGTTGACAACAGGTGTTCGGTGTCGGCACACTATCGAACGTGCGTTCTTCGAACTTCCGTTCCCCGGTGATCGATCACCGCCCGCCGCCCCCCGGCGAGCGGCGGTCCGCCCGTGGACGATGCCGCGCCCACGCCCGCCACCACGCTGGCGAGCGCACCGGTCGTGGCGAGCAGCGCCGTCTGGACCGCGGCGCTGCACATCCGAACTTCGCACTGCGGCGCACGGTCGCCGTCATGCTGGCCATCGCCGTCCTGCTGGCGATCGGCAGCGTGGCCATGTCGCTGACCGGTCTCGGGAGCCAACCTGCCGTGGCCTCCGAGACCGGATCGGCGGCGAGCGCATCGGACGGCGCGACCTACGTTGCACCGGTGCATGTCGTCGCTGCCGGCGACACGTTGTGGTCGATCGCCGAACAGCACCGCGGGTCGATCGGCATGGTCGAGTACGTCGACCGGTTGATCGATCTCAATGGCGGCACCACGGTGCACGTCGGCCAGTTCGTCACCCTGCCCGCTGCGCCGTAGTCGCAAACACCCCGCGCGGCCCGAGCGTGGCGTTGGTCAGGCGACGAGGCGTCGCCAGCGGGTGAAGACGTACGACTCGTCGTCGACGTACATCTCGGCCAGCTCGAGTTGGTGATCGACGATCGCTGCGCCGCGTGTGAGTCTCGGTCCGTCGCCGCCGACCAGTCGAGGCGACAGCGTGAGATTGAGCTCGTCCGGTGCCCCCGAGTCGAGCACCGCGCCGTTGAGCCGTGAACCGCCCTCTGCGGAGATGTGGTCGTAGCCCAGCTGCCCGAGCTCGTCGATCGCTTGACCGATGTCGACCCGCCCCGACCCGGCGCGCACAACATCGACGCCCGCTGGCACGTCGGCGTCGTCGGTGGTGACGAGGAAGCCATCACCGCTGGCGAAGGGGTCGGCACCCAGGTCGAGATCCAGCGAGGACGTGACCACTGCGATGCGCTGGCCAGGGCGCGAGGCCCGTCGATACCCGCCGATGCGCACGGTGCTCGCCCCGACGAGGACCACGTCAGCGAGCGTGCGTGCCTGGCGCAACACCGCAGCGTCGGTGTCGTTGGGCAGTGGTGTCGACTGGCGGTCGATCGAGGTCGATCCGTCGAGCGAGGAGATCATCGTCAGCGCCACGTAGGCCCGCCCGGTGCGCCGATGGTGTTCGGCGACATCGGCCAACGGGGCACCGTACGCGTCGGCGACCGTCGTCTGGGCGGGACCATCCGGAGAGAGCCGCAGCAATTCCACGTTCGCCGACCCTACGCGGGAACGGTCGGTCGGCGCCGTGACGACATCGAATGGCCCCGCGATCGTGCGGCGGGTCTGACCGCAGTTCGTCGGTAGCGATCTGGGACAATCGGACGATGACCGCCACCGACGATGCTCCGACCCGCACGGCGATCCGCACGTGTCCGCTCTGCGAAGCGGGGTGCGGTCTGGAGATCACCGTGCGACGCGACGACGACGGCGTCGAGCGGGTACAGCGGATCCGTGGTGACCGAGACGACGTGTTCTCGGGCGGTTTCATCTGCCCCAAGGGCTCGACCCTGAAGCAGCTGCACGAGGATCCCGACCGGCTGCGGGCGCCGATGGTGAAACGCGACGGCGTGCATGTCGAGGTCACCTGGGACGAAGCCTGGGCCGAGGTGGCGCGCCGCTTTGGCGACTACCTCGAGCGGCACGACCGCACCACGCTGGCGGCCTACGTTGGCAACCCCACGGTGCACAGCTTGTCGGGCCAGACGTTCTCCCGCGTGTTGCTCACCGGTCTCGGTACGCGGCAGCGGTTCAGTGCCTCCACCGTCGATCAGATGCCGCGGCACGTGGCCGCCGGGGCCGTGTTCGGCTCGCCCGTGGCGATCCCGGTCCCCGACTTGGATCGCACCGACTACTTGCTGATGCTCGGCGCGAACCCGTACGCATCGAACGGCAGCGTGTGCACTGCCCCCGATTTCCCTGGGCGCGTGGCGGCGATCCGCGAGCGCGGCGGCACGGTCGTTGTGGTCGACCCGCGCCGGTCGAAGACGGCAGAGGAAGCCGACGAATGGCTGGCGATCCGCCCGGCGACCGATGCGCTGCTCCTCGCTGCGATCGCTGAGCACCTGCTGTCGTCGGGGCGTGCCGCCCCGGGAGAGCACCTCGCCGGGCATGTCGCCGGTCACGACGCACTGGCACCTGCGCTGGCGCCGTTCACGCCCGACGCAGTCGCAGCGGCGACCGGCATCGACGCAGCCACCACCCGCCGGATCGCCGAGGAGCTCGCGGCGGCCCCGAGTGCCGCCGTGTACGGCCGCATCGGCACCACGACCACCGAGTTCGGCTCGACTGCGTCGTGGTTGATCGATGTCGTCAACTACCTCACCGGCAACCTCGACCGCCCAGGCGGATCGATGTTCACGACGCCCGTTACCGGCGGGCCGACCACGAACGGACGGCCCGGTGTGGGTCGCGGGTTCACGACGGGGCGTGGCCACAGCCGGGTCAGCGGCCATCCCGAAGTGATGGGGGAGTACCCGGTTGCTGCGTTGGCCGAGGAGATCACCACCGCCGGCCAGGGCCAGGTGCGGGGGTTGATCACATTCGCCGGCAACCCGGTGCTGTCGACGCCGAACTCGGAACAACTGCGAGACGCGCTCGACGATCTCGAGCTCATGGTCAGCATCGACATCTACCTCAACGAGACCACGCGGTACGCCGACGTGATCCTGCCGCCACCCTCGCAACTCGAGCGCCCGCACTACGACATCTCGCTGCTGCAGTTCGCTGTGCGCAACGTGGCCAACTACTCACCAGCGGTGTTCGAGCGGCCCGACGAGCACCCCGACGAGTGGGAGATCATCGCCAAACTGACCGCGATAGTTCAGGGCGTGGGCGGCGACGACGGCACCGAGGCCGATCCCGACGCAGTCGACGAGCTGGTCGTACGATCGCTGCTCGACGCGGCGACCAAGAGCGAGCAGTCGGTAGTCCACGGACGCGACGCAGGTGAGCTGTTCGACGAGCTGTCGGCATCGGGTCGCCGCGGGCCCGAGCGGATCCTCGACGCGATGCTGCGCACGGGTCCGTATGGCGACGGGTTCGGTGCCGATGCCGACGGAACGTCGCTCGACGACCTCATCGAGCGGCCGCACGGCCGCGATTTCGGGCCCCTTCAGCCGCGGGTGCCCGACGTGCTGCGTACGCCGACCGGCCAGATCGAAATCGCTCCGGCGCTCTTCGTCGACGACCTCGCCCGGCTGGCGGACTCCCTCGACGCGCCCGATGCCGACGAGCTGTTGCTCGTGGGCCGTCGCCATCTGCGGTCGAACAACTCGTGGATGCACAACGTGAAGGTGCTGGTGAAGGGCAAAGCGCGGGGCACGTTGCAGGTGCACCCCGACGACGCCGATCGCCTGGGCGTTGCCGATGGGGG
>JBCBSO010000020.1:0-14597 GCA_039819205.1 Actinomycetota bacterium | reverse complement strand
GTCGACCGTCTTACGGCCCTTGCGCTGAGCGAAGTGCACCGAGCCGTCGACGAGGCTGAACAGGGTGTCGTCCTTGCCGATCCCCACGTTCTTGCCGGGATGGAACTTGGTGCCGCGCTGGCGCACGAGGATGGTGCCGGCGGTGATCTCGGTACCGGCGAACACCTTCACGCCAAGCCGTTGCGCGTTGGAATCGCGACCGTTGCGAGTTGAGCCGCCGCCCTTGGTCTTCGACATCGTGGTTACTCCGTAGTGCTCTGGGTCAGACCGAGATCGAGGTGATCTCGACGACGTGGTACTGCTGACGGTGGCCGTAGCGGCGCCGGTTGTTGGTGCGCCGCTTGTAGGTGAATCCGTCGATCTTGTCGCCCAGTTCGCGGCCGACCACACGGCCGGTGACCGTGGCGCCTGCGAGCTGGTCGGGGGTGGCCCGCACGGTGTCGCCGTCGACGATCATCACCGGCGTGAGCGACACGTCGGCACCCTCGTCGGCATCGAGCAACTCGACGCGCACCTGCTGACCTTCGGCGACCTTTTCCTGCTTGCCGCCCGAAGCAATCACTGCGTACATAGCGTTGAACGATGCTAACGGGACTTCGCCGCGTCGCCACCAGCTCCGCACGTCTCCCCGAAAAACCGGGGATCTCAGGCGCCTCGCGCCGGATTGCGCGAACAGAAGCGGTGATCAGGTGCAGCAGGCGTCGCCGTCGGCGCCGGCCGCATCCTCGACTGCCTGGAACTCGACCGCGAGCTTGCGGCCACGCAACCCGGACGTCACCACACGCATCGAGCGGGCCATGCCCACCAGGCTGGGAGTGATCAAGATCTGTACACCACCGTGACGGATCTTGCGATAGACCCCGGTGTTCTTGCCGTTCGTGTTGGTGTCGACCGACACCTCAGCGACTTTGCCTCAACCGGTGGGGCGGATGAAGTCGATGGCCATCGTGCCGCCCTTGCGTTCGAGCAGCGACCGGGCCTCGTCGGTGATCTCGATCTGCATTACCTCAGGCTACGGGCCGCCCACGCCTGGAGGTGACGACAGGTGTGAACAATCGAGAGCACGCGCCAGGCCTCACGGCGCTGCCCCGTCGTTCTACGATCCGGCGATGCGCGCCGCGGTGTGTCGTCGATATGGAGGTCCCGAGGTTGTCGAACTGGCCGACGTACCGATGCCGAGCCCTGGCGACAACGAGGTTCTGGTGCGGGTCACGGCGTCGACGGTGAATCGCACGTCGGCCAGCATTCGCGCAGCGATACCGCCGTTCGGCGCGCGACTGGCCTACGGGCTGACCAAACCGCGTCGAGCAATTCTCGGCACCGACTTCGCCGGCACCGTCGAACGCGTCGGTTCCGACGTCCGCGGAATGGATATCGGCGACCGAGTCTTCGGCTTCGACGACCGGCTGATGGGTGCACACGCGGAGTTCGCCGTGTTCCCGGCGAGCGCGGCGATCCACAAAACACCCGACGGCGTCTCCGACGAGGACGCCGCAGCGTGCGTCGAGGGTGCGCACTACGCCTCGACGTACGTCGAGCGCGCGGCGCTGGAACCCGGCCAACGCGCGCTGGTGTATGGAGGCGGCGGAGCGATCGGAACTGCGGCGATCCAGCTGTTGCGAGCGGCTGACGTCGAGGTGGTCGCGGTTGCCGAGGGGCACCAGCTCGAGCTGATGACCCGCCTCGGCGCCGCGGAGGTCGTCGACGTTCGTGTCGAGGACTTCACCACACTCGGCGAGTCGTTCGACTTGGTACTCGACGCGGTTGGCAAGACGCGATTCGGTGTCTGCCGCCCGTTGCTACGACCGGGCGGGATGTTCATGGCCACCGAGCTCGGACCTCGGCTCGAGAACATTCGCCTCGCCGTGACCACCCGCGTGCGTGGCGACCGACGTGTCCACTTCCCACTCCCCCGCCATTCACGTCGCCACGTGGCGATGACCGGGGATGCGCTCGCCAACGGGACGCTGCAGTCGGTGATCGATCGCCGCACGACGCTCGATCAGATCGTCGAGGCCTATCGCTATGTGGACGCCGCGGCCAAGACCGGCAGCGTCGTGCTGCGGGTGGCGGACGCGTAACGAGCGGGGACTCAGCGGGAGTGGGCGAACGAGGAAATGTCGCGGATCGTCGAGAGGTACACGTCGGGCATCGCCGCACGGAAGATGCAGTCGCCGGCGTGGCATGTGCCGTTGACGGTACGACTCGTAGCGTCGACGCCTGCGGCGAGCAGCTTGCGGTAGTAGGCCAGTCCCTCGTCACGAAGGGGGTCGAGTTCGTTCACTGAGATCACGTGCGGCGGCAGCCCGACGAGTTCGTCGACAGGGGCGTGGTACGGCCACGCCAGCGGGTTCGTGGCGTTGTCGCCGTCGGGGTCGTACGCCTTGGCGAGCGGCGTCATCATGTTGTTCGACAGGAAGTACCCGTCGTTCTCGTGTAGCGACGTCAACGCCAACGGCGGGTCGGCATACACGCCGGAGATGTACGGACACTGGGCATAGACCCCGGCAACACCGGCGAGCCATCCATCGCGCTTGGCCTGCAGCGTGGTGGCCAGCGAGAGATTCCCACCGCCCGACTCCCCCGACATGATCACGTTCGACACGCCGAGCGAGTCGCGGTTGTCGATCACCCACTGGGCGGCGGTGGCGCAGTCGTTCAAGCCGGCCGGGAACGGGTACGGCCCGAGCTTGCCGGCACCGTTGCGGAACTCGACGCCGACGACCACGAGGTTGGCCGCGGCCAGCTCCTCGCGCCACCGGACGTAGTTTGGATCGGCTGCCGCCGCGAGCACCATCCCCCCGCCGTGCGTGTGGATGACTGCGGGGAGCGGTTCCACCCGATCTGCCGGCTCATGGATGTACAAGCTGAGGTCGTTGTCGTCGGGCCCACGAATGATCTCGGTCCGCGAGTTCACACCGTCTACGGGTGGGAGCGAGGCGAAGAGCGCCTCCCATACGGCGCCGTAGCCCTCCTCGGTGACGTTCATCACTTCGCGGATCTCATCGATGTGTGAGGAGGCATCGAGCGGCGAGTCAGGCGGGTGCAGATGCAACTCGAACTGCGCCATGGCCTCGACCATGCGCGGGTCGGCGCGCGGATCGGTACCGATGGTCATCTCGGGATCACCGAGACGACCGGGTAGGTGTGGTGCGGACATGGCAAACCCTCCTCGATCAGCGGGGGACCACTCGACTGCGCTCCCCAGACGCGACCTCGACCGTACCCGCGGCGGCGGGTTCGTCACGCGCCAGAGAACCGGCGTGGCACCTACTCGAGCATCGAATAGTCGACCATTACTCCACGCCCCTCACAGTGCGGGCACTCGTCGGAGTACTCGTTGAGTAGCCCCTCACCGATGCGTTTGCGGGTCATCTCCACCAGACCGAGTTCGGAGATATCGAACACCTGCGAGCGGGTCTTGTCGCGCGCAAGTGCGTTGCGCAGCGCCTCCACCACCTTGGCGCGGTTGCTCTTGACCTCCATGTCGATGAAGTCGATCACGATGATCCCGCCGATGTCGCGCAGCCGAAGCTGCTTGGCGATCTCCTCGGCTGCCTCCATGTTGTTGTGAAACACGGTCTCTTCGAGATTCGACTTACCAACGTTCTTGCCCGTGTTGACGTCGATCACCGACAGCGCCTCGGTGTGTTCGATGATCAGTGATCCGCCAGACGGCAACCACACCTTGCGGTCCAGTGCCTTGTGCACCTGTTCGTGCACGTGGTAGCGCTCGAACAACGAGAGTCCTTCGGCGTCGGCGTCGTAGTACTCGATGCGCGACGCCAGCTCAGGATTGAACGCGGCGACATAGTCACGCACTTCCTCGAACAGGCGATGGTCGTCGATGATCACGCCGCGGTAATCGGAATTGAACTCCTCGCGGATCACCCGTACTGCCAACTCGGGCTCGCGATACAGCAGCGTTGGGCGTTGCACCTTGGCGGCCTTGCGCTCGATCTCTTCCCATTGGCGCAGCAGCAGATGCATGTCGGCGGTCAGTTCCTCCTCGGTCGCGGTTTCGGCCGCGGTGCGCACGATGAGGCCGTGCTCGGCTGGCTTGACGCGATCGAGGATCGAGCGCAGCCGCTTGCGCTGGTCGTCGGGCAGCCGCTTGGAGATGCCGTAGGTCTTGGAGTTCGGGATGAGGACCACGAACCGCCCGGGCAGTGACACCTCCTGAGTGAGCCGCGCCCCCTTGTGGCCGATCGGGTTCTTGGTGACCTGGCAGATGATCAGCTGCTTGTTCTTGAGGATGTCTTCGATGCGTGGGTTCTTGCCGGCCTCTTCAATGTCTTCGGGGTCGTATTGGACGTCGCCGCGATAGAGGACCGCGTTCTTCGGCGTGGCGATGTCGACGAAGGCCGCCTCCATGCCGGGCAAGACGTTCTGCACCTTCCCGACGTAGATGTTGCCGTGGATCTGGCTGACGTCGTCGGCAGGGCGGCTGACGTAGTGCTCGATCAGATTGCGTCCCTCGAGCACCGCCACCTGGGCCATCCCGGGGCGCACCTGGACCGCCATGAAGTACCGCCCGATCGGCTTCCCGTTGCGTTCTTTGCCACGCCGCTGCTCCATTGCGACAGCGTCGAGTTCGCTGCCGCCGCTCCCCCGTCCCTTGCCGCGGCCCCGACGATTGCGCTTCTTCTGCTCGCGGCCCGCGTCGCTGGACTGCTGCTGCTTCGAGCCCTCGCGTTTCGCGGCATCGCGGTTGGACGTTTCCTTGCCGCCGCCATCTCGACCGTCGCGGCCACCGCGCCCGCGACCGCCGCGTCGGCGCTTCCGACCTCCCGAGCGTGACTCGGTCGGCTGCTCGTCGCCGGTCTTGGCCGGGCCCGGCGGCGGTGCGCTCGGCACCGGCATCGTGTCGCCGATCTGTGGCTTGCGCACGAGCGCTTTTTCGGCGGCGTCGCGCGACGGCTTCCCTTCGCGGATCCGTTCGGGGATCTCGATGTCGTTGCGATCGTTGCCGCCGTCGGACTGCGACGCGTCGGCACCATTGGCCGCTTGGGCGTTGTCCTTCGATGTTGAACGGCGACGTCGGTTGCGTTGTCCGCCGCCGCTACTGCGGCGCCCGCTGCTGCCGTCGCGACGCGCCGCATCCGGGTCGCGACTGGCCGAGCCAGTGTCGGCAGCGTCGGTTCCGGTGTCGCTGGTATCGGGGGTATCCATGTTGATTCCTTCCAAGCGAGGCGCATTCGGCGCCGTCGCGGTGCGACGTCGGGCGTTCGGCGCCACGGACGTCGGTCGTGTGGGTGGTCCCGGTCAGCATGCGGACAGACTCCGGATGCGATCGGGCGGCGGGAGCAACTCGCTCCGGCCGTGTACACCATCGGTCCACTGGGCGACTCGATGGATGCGCAGGTTCGCCGCGTCGTCGACGCCGAATACCGCGCGGGCCAGCTCGGCTGGCCGAAGTGAGCGACCCACCGACGCGACGTCGGCGATCACCCGTGGGGAGCTGGCTGGATCATCGACCGCATCATCGACCGGGGCGTCGACCGCGATGTCGATGATCGCCGGTCGGATGTCGTCGACCGTTGTGCTCCCCTTACGCTCGCGTTCGAGCAACAGCTCGTCGGCAGTCAGCGTCGACGCTGCGGCTGCGGACAGCTGCTCGCTCGACTGCTCGAAGTCGGTCATCTCCCAGGTGACCGCAGTGACGGATTCTTGTAGCGAGGGGCCTGAGGCGTCGACGAGCGCGGCGGCGTGGACCGCCAGACCGTCGGGAAGTGCGTCGTCGATCACCGTGCCGATGCCAGCCGTGCCGCCCCACGAATCGAGCGACTCGCTGAGGCGGACGTCGACGTACTCGGCCGACGATGCCGCGCACGTCGGCAGCGCCAGCCCGAAGCTCAGCCGAGGTCGTGGGGTGAAGCCCTGCGAATACGCCACTGGGACGCCGACTCTACGCAGCGTGCGCTCCCAGATCCGGGACAGGTCGCGGCTGCCAACGAACCGCACCTTGCCGACGATCTCGTAGCGGAGGCGTAACGCCACTGCACTCATCGGCCGCCGACCGCCACAGGGTGTTGTTCGGGGTGGCGTCGCGACGCGCCGATCTCGACGGGCACCGCCGGAAGATCGGTGCCGCCGGGGGGCGCGTCTTCATCACTGGGTCCCGGCGGTGTCGCCGATGCGACGACATGGTCGATGTCGTACCCGGTGCACACGCCGCAGTCGTAGCAGTGGGTCCACCGGCAATCGTCGAGTCCGGATTCGGCGAGCGCCGCCTGCCAGTCGTCCCACAAGAAGTCGTGAATCAGACCGGCCGACAGATGCGTCCACGGGAACACCTCGTTGGCCCGGCGATGCCGATACACGAGATGCTCGACCGACAGCCCCTCGGCCTCGACCGCGTCGACCCAGCGCTGCAGATCGAGATGCTCGCTCCATTCCTGGAACACGCCGCCTGCTCGCCACACCCGCTCGATCACTGCGCCAACACGACGGTCGCCGCGGCTGAGGATTCCCTCAGCGGTGCTGGCCGCCGGGTCGTGCCACTTGACTTGCACGCCACGGTGCGCCTTGGCGGCCCGCCGCAGCAGATCGACCTTGCGCTGCAGCTCGGCCTCGGTGTTCTGCCCGAACCACTGGAACGGAGTGTGTGCCTTGGGTACGAACCCGCCAACACTGACGGTGACCGAGGCGCGGTCGTGTGACCGCCGGCCGACCTCGACGCAGCGCGCCGCAAGATCGGCGATGGCCGCAATGTCGTCGTCGGTTTCGCTTGGCAGGCCGATCAGGAAATACAGCTTGAGTCGACGCCAGCCGGCCGCGAAAGCTGCGTCGACTGCGGCGGCGAGGTCGTCGTCGGTGATCAGCTTGTTGATCACTTGCCGCAGTCGCCAGGTGCCGGCTTCGGGAGCGAAGGTGAGACCGTTGCGGCGGCCGGACGTGACCTGCTCGGCGAGACCCACCGTGAACGCATCGACGCGCAGCGACGGCAGGCTGATCGACACGCCACAGTCGGCGGGCGCCTCGCGATCGGCGCCGTCGGGAACCGTTGCCATGCGATCGTCGAGGATGCCGTCGAGCACCGGCCCGATGTCGGACAGATCGGCCGTCGATAGCGACGTGAGGCTGACCTCGTCGTGCCCGGTGCGGCGGAGACCCTCGGCGACCATCGTGCGGATCTGCTCTGGCGGCCGCTCGCGCACCGGTCGGGTAATCATCCCCGCCTGACAGAAACGACATCCTCGGGTACACCCGCGGAACACTTCGACGTTGAGCCGATCGTGCACCACTTCGATCAGCGGCTGCAGCTGTTGCTTCGGGTACGGCCAGTCGCCGAGGTCGGCAACGGTTCGCTTGTCGACCACGATCGGCACGCCGTCGGCGCGTGGCGCCAGCGAAACGATGCCGCCCGGAACGGGGCGACCGTCGGTGTCGTGGCTGGCCGGGGCGTAGCCCACGTCGTACAGGCTCGGGACGTACACGCCTTCGACACCTGCCAGGGCGTGCAACAGCGCGCTGCGGTCCACGTGGCCCGTGCGCCGTCGAGCCTGCCAGTCGGCAATCGCCGCAGTGATGTCGCCAACAACCTCCTCGCCGTCGCCGAGTACGGCGGCGTCGATGAAGTCGGCCAGCGGCTCGGGATTGAATGCGGCATGGCCGCCCACGAGCACGAGCGGTGCATCTGCAGAGCGGTCTGCGGCATGAATCGGCAGACCGGCGAGGTCGATCATGTTGACCACGTTCGTGGCCACCAGCTCGGAGGAGAGGTTGAACGCGAGCACATCGAAGTGTGCGGCTGGGCGATGGGAATCGACCGAGAACAGCGGCAGACCGCGGGCGCGCATCTCCGACTCGAGGTCGGTCCACGGCGCGTACGTTCGCTCCGCTCCCGCATCGGCGCGTTCGTTGAGGATCTCGTACAGGATTTGCAAGCCCTGATTGGGCAACCCCACCTCGTACACGTCGGGATAGGCGAGCAACCACGACACCACGCCCGGACCATGTGCGGCCACGACGGCGCCGTCCTCACCGCCGATGTAGCGACCAGGCTTGCGGACGCGCGGCAAGATCCGCTCGAGCTCCGGCCACACCGTTTCCATGACCTGACCAGGCTATCTGCGACCGCGACGTCACGCCGCTAGCGCATGCGTCGCATGTGCACGCTCTGCACCAGACCGAGCATGGCGAAGTACACGATCAACCCGGACCCGCCGTACGAAATGAACGGCAACGGCAAGCCGGTGACCGGCATGATCTTCAGGGTCATCGCCACGTTCTGGAACGTCTGCCACAGCAGCATGGTGAACACGCCAGCGCACAGATACGTCCCGAGCAGATCGCGCGACAGGTGAGCGATGCGCCACACCCGCATCAGCACGACTGCGATCAGCCCGAGCACCACGGCGCAGCCGAGCAAACCGAACTGTTCGCCGATCGCCGCGAACGGGAAGTCGGCCCACATCACCGGAATATCGCGGCCGTTGGTCAGCGGGCCTTCAAGCCAGCCCTTTCCGGTCAGCCCACCGGTGCCGATGGCGCGCATCGCATTCTCGGCCTGATACGTGTCGTCGGCGCCAACCGCGCCCGGATTGATCAGCGCCCGGATGCGCGCCGCCTGATAGTCGTTGACCAACCGCCCGAGGAACGCAGCGAACACCGTGACCACCGCCAACACGGTGATCAGACCGATGTAGCGGGCTTTCGCCCCCGCAACGAGCAAGACCCCCATGGCGACCGACACGATCACCGATGCCGAGCCGAGGTCGGGCTGGATGATCACCAGCACCGCCGGTGCACCGACGATCATCAAGCCGCCGAGGAACCGCGCGTACGACACCTCCTCGCTGCGTTCTTCAGCGAGGTACGACGCCAGCATCAACAGCGTGGTGAATTTGGCCAGCTCGGCGGGTTGCACGTTGAACGGGCCGAGGTCGAACGAGATGCGATCTTCACCAGACGCCACCCCCAACAAGAACAGCAACGTCAGCACGACCAAGGTGAGTCCGTAGAGGAACTTGGCCCGGTCCTTCCACCACTCGTAGTCGAAGGCCATCACGATGAACATCACCACGGTGGCGACGATGGCAAACACCACCTGGCGGGTAACGAACGCATAGGGGTCCTCGGTGACCCTCGTGCGCGATGCCGAGAACACGATGAAACAGCCGATGATCGTCAGCGCGAACTGCGCCGCCATCAGCACCCAGTCGATGTTGCGGCTGGGGTCGGCCGGGCTTGAGCGGATGTTGCCGAGGCCCGAGTCGGGCTTACGCGACAGCAGCGATGAGTTCACGGCTCAGTCGGCGGGGACGAAGTTGGTGAACTGGCCCTCGAAACATGAGGTATCGCGCAGCGACATCGGCGGCGCCGGGGTGAGGTCGTTCTCGTCGAGTGGATCGGAAAGCACCACCGGATCGGCCTCGGTGAGCCCCGACAGCTGGGTGAACATGCACTTCACGACGGGCGCAGCAGCGCGTGCGCCGTAGCCGGCCTTTTCGAGATACGCCGTCGCCACGTACGGCCGGTCACGATCGATGCTGTAGGCGGCGAACGCCGACGAGTCATTCCACGGATAGTTCCCCGCACCCTGCGCCGTACCGGTCTTGCCGGCGAGCGGGATGCCACCGCCGGGATAGGTGGCAAAGAGCTTCTCGCCCGTGGTCGATCGATAGGCGCCCTGCGGGTTGACCTGTCCCGGCCCGGTGATCACTCGCCGCAGCCCGCGCTCGATCTCACCGTGGATGTCGTCGGTCATCTCCAGCTCGCGGACGACCTCGCCGGTGAGGTTCGGCTCCTCGGCCAAACGACCCTGCGCCACATCGGCGTATCCCGGCTCGGCGGCATCGGGCACGCCCGGCTCGTAGATCGCCTTGATGATCTCGGGCTTCATGACGGACCCATAATTGCCGATCGTGCCGTAGCCGACGGCCAACTGCAGCGGGGTCGCCGACAACAGGCCCTGCCCGATGGCCATCTGCACGTTGTCGCCGGTGAAGTAGCCCGACCCCTCGGCCTCGGAAATCACGCCGAGCTCGGCGTAGCGCGCCTTCAGCTCCTCGTCGGGAACCGTGCCGCCGAACTCGAACGGCAAGTCGATACCGGTGGGCTCGTCGAAGCCGAACTGACGGACTTGCTCCTGCAGCACCGGCTGGTAGTCGTTCTCGGTCATGAAGCGCTCACCGAGGCTGTAATAGAACGTGTCGCTCGAGACCGCGAGCGAGGTCTCCATGTCCACGGCGCCGTACACGCATGGCAACCCGTTGCCGCACAGCGCGTTGCGGTACACACAGCGAACGAGTCCGGCCGAGCAGAGGTCTTGGTCGACGGACTCCATGCGGTACGTGCCGCGGTCGACGTGGTACTCGTTGGTCCCCATCAGGCCGGTATTCATCGCGCCGTAGGCCGGAAACACCTTGAACGTCGAGCCGAGGTTGTACTGGCCTTGGATGGCGCGGTTCACGAGGATCGACTCGTCGGGACTGATCGGTTCGCCGAACTCGTCGACGGCGGGGAACAGCTCTTCGAAACGACCGTCGGACAGATCGGACTCGAACCACCGGTTGTCGAACGTCGGGTAGCTGGCCAGCGCGATCACTTGGCCGGTTTCGTAGTTCATCACCACGACGGAGCCGGCGGGCGCCTTGTACGGCACCTCTTCGGGATACTCGGGGAACACGCGGGTGGTGAACTGTGTCTCGCGGTCGAGCGGGTTGTTCGCCGTCTGCGTGCGTCGGAATCGAAGCTGGCTCTGTAGGGCCTGCTCGGCGTACTGCTGCTGGTCGAGGTCGATGGTCAGTTGGATGTCTTTGCCGTTGATGGGCGGCGTGCGCGACACCTCGCGGACGATGCGCCCCGCGTTGTCGACCTCGTACACCACCTCGCCCCACTCGCCGTGTAGCTCGCGCTCCATCGACAGCTCGATGCCGAACTGACCGACGCGTTCGTTGAGCTGATACCCGGCATCGGTGTAGGCGTCTTTGGTCTCCGCCGTGATGCGACCCATGTAGCCGACGATGTGTGATGCCAGCGGCGCATACGGGTAGACCCGCCGCGACTGTTCGATGATCTGCACGCCGGGGAGGTCCTCGACACGCTCCTGCAGCGCCAGCGCGGTGGGCTCGTCGATGTCCTCGGCGAGCGGTAGCGGCAGCAGCTGGCTGTACAGCACGCTGTCCCAGCGTTCTTCCATCGCTTCGATCGGCTGGTCGATCCAGCCCGAGAGCCGGCGGAACAGCTCGGTGCGATCGCTTTCCCGGCGGATCACTTCCCGGTCGACCGCCACCGTCAGCAGTCCCTCGTTGTCGGCCAGGATCCGGCCGTCGGCGTCGAAAATGCGGCCGCGCTCGGGAAGCAAGGGAACCGTGCGCAGCTTGGTCGAGTCGACCTCTTCTTGCAGCGACTCCTGTTCAACGGTCTGCAAGAACCACAAGCGCGTGCCGATCAGACCGAACAGCAACACGCCGACGATCGCCAGCACACCCAGGCGCGCGCCGCGGCGATCAACAGCCATCGGTGTGATGGGGAGTCGCGGGTGGAAGGTCAGCGCACGTCACGGCTGATCCATGTTACAAACGTGTTGCGACGTTCCGTGGTCACCTGCCACGGAACGTGTGCGAAATCCGCCACGTCGCCCGCCCCGTCCGCGGGGGTCGATGTGGGGCTCACGCGGCCGGGGTCGACTCCGCCGCGGCGCCTTTCCACTCGGACTTCTTGATCCGTAAGCACCATCGTCCGAGCGGGACGAGCAACGGACTGAGGATCGCTCCGGCGGCGGCGGAGATCGCCACGATCTCGCCGAGCCGGGCATCGAAGGGTGCGGATTCGCCGATGAAGATGCGCACGACCGGCACCATCACCACTCCTGCCGCCGTGCCGGCTGCGGTGAACAACGCCGCCAGCCACCACTGCGGATCGGCGGTGATCAGCGCCAGGAGGCCGGCCACCGCGCCCCCAATCGTCATTGCCGCAGCCGACGAGCCGATCGGGGTGCCCTCGACGAGGTCGAACATCAGCCCGAAGACGAATCCGGCCACGGCGCCACCTTCGCTCCCACCCGCCACGCCCGTCGCCGCGGCGGCGATGGTCATGATCGGAATGATCACCCCGTCGATGCGCACGTCGACGAAGATGGTGCGCTGCAGCGCAAGCAGCAGGACGCCGACGGGAATGAGGCGGATGATGGGGCCCTGCACGATGGCGGCGAACATCAGCGCGTCCCGACCGGCCGGAATGTGATCGAGCGGATCACTGCTCGACCTCCGACAGTGGGCGATACAGCACGACGCGAACGAAGTTCAGTCGGTCGAGGTCGGCGCTGAGTTCCACGTCGAGCAATGGGCCGCCCGAGCCGGCGCGATTGGCTCGGTTGGCAACCCGCCCGACGGGGATGCCCGGGGGCGCCAGGCTCTCGATGCCGCCAGCGGTCTCCACCAGATCGCCGGGCCCGAGCACCGCGAATTGCGGCGAGTCCTGTACGAACCGAATCTGCGGCAACAAACGCCCGCCGCGTCCCTCCAACGCACCGGTTTCCTTCTCGACGACCGGCTCGGGTTCGGTGGTGGTGGTTGTGGTCGACGACGCCTGCGCCTCGAGCTCCGCTTCGAGCTCGGCGAACTCTTCTTCGGACAGCTCGCCGAGCTCCTCCAAGGCCGCTTGCTCCTGGGGCGACAGCGTGGTCGTCACGCCTGGCACGCCGCCGGGCAAGGTGGTGTCTGGTACCGGCAGCTGCCCGCCCGGTGTCCCTACCTCGTCGGGGATGGTGGTGGTGGTCGTCGTGGTGGTGGTGGACACCGCATCGGCGGCGTCATCGGGGGAAATCCCCGACGGTGTGGTGTTCTCGGTGAGGCCCCCATCGAACGGTTCGTTCGACGACGTCACGCTGACGCCCACCGCGTAGCGGCGATCGGTGACCAACATGACACGGGCCGAGTTATCGGTCACCGAGGTGACCTTGCCGATCAGTCCGGCCTGGTTGACCACCGGCATCCCAATGACGATGCCGGCACTTCGCCCCTTATCGATCTCGACGACCTGATCGAAGTTCGACGCCCCTTCGCCGATCACCGTGGCGACGACGGTGTCGATATTGGCGAGCGCCGGCAAGTTGTTGAGGGCGAGCAGCTCCTGACTGCGGATCACCGCCGCCTCGGCCGCCGCCTGGGTCCCGATCAATCGATCGAGTTGGTCCTGGAGCGCTTCGTTCTCGGACCGCACCTCGTCGTAGTGGACGATGCCGTTCCATGCTCGCGCCACTGGCGTCGTCACGACGCCGATCGCTGTCTCGACCGGATCGAGGGCGCGGGTGGCCACGTCGCGCATCCGGTCGAGCACCGGGTTGCCGCGCAGGTCGAGCGTAAGCAGCAGCGCGGACGTGAGCAGGAGGGCGATGATGACGCGTCGTCGCCCGACTGAGTAAATGGCCACGGGAGAGGCGGGACGTCAGTCCTCGCCGCCCAGCGACATCAGGCTGCGCATCGCGTCGATGTTCTCGAGCGCCCGACCCGACCCGATGACCACGCTGTACAGCGGTTCGGGGGCGATCCGGATCGGCATTCCGGTCTCGTGGTTGAGGCGGTGCTCGAGCCCACCGAGCAGCGCGCCACCGCCGGTCACCGTGATGCCGTCTTCCATGATGTCGGCCGCCAACTCTGGCGGTGTCTTGTCGAGGGTGGTCTTCACCGCATCGACAATTGCAGAGATCGGCTCGGCAAGGGCCTCGCGCACGTGCTCGGTGGTGAGTTCGATCGTTCGCGGCAGCCCCGAAATCAGGTCGCGACCACGGATGTCGGCGGTGATCTCGGCTTCGGGCGGCCAGGCGGAACCCATCTGAATCTTGATCTCTTCCGCCGTGCGACTGCCGATGGCCAGCGAGAACTCCTTCTTCACGTATTGCAGGACGGCGTCGTCGAGTTCGTCGCCGGCGACACGGACGGACTGGGCGGTGACGATCCCGCCAAGCGAGATCACGGCGACCTCGGTGGTGCCGCCGCCGATATCGACGATCATGTTGCCGGACGGCTCGTGCACGGGCAGGTCGGCGCCGATCGCCGCCGCCATCGGCTCTTCGATGATGTGTACCGGCTTGCGGGCACCCGCGTACTCGGCGGCGTCCTGCACGGCGCGCTGCTCCACTCCGGTGATGCCCGACGGCACACAAATGACCATGCGCGGCTTGTTCCAGCGTGAGCCATGCACCTTCTGGATGAAGTAGCGCAGCATCTTCTCGCACACCTCGAAGTCGGCGATCACGCCGTCTTTCAGCGGACGGATCGCCTTGATGTGGTTGGGCGTGCGGCCCATCATCCGCTTGGCTTCGAGTCCGACCGCGACGGGGCGGCCATCGTTGGCATTGATCGCGACCACCGAGGGTTCGTCGAGAACGACACCTTGGCCGCGCACGTAGATCAAGGTGTTCGCGGTGCCCAGGTCGATGGCGAGATCCCGCCCCAGGCTGAGCGGATTGTTGCGGGCCATGGGTGGTGGCCACCTTTCGCGAGCTGTGTTCGGGTCCGTCCGACACTCCCAACGGTGTCAGGAACGGGAAGTCAGAAATGTTACAGATCGGGGAAGAAGATCCCGATCTCGCGTTCGGCAGACGCCAACGAATCGCTGCCGTGGACGAGATTCTCGGTGAACAAGAT
>JBCBSO010000019.1:0-14780 GCA_039819205.1 Actinomycetota bacterium | reverse complement strand
GAACGGCTCGATCCAACCATCAACTCCATCGTCCATCGCCGATTCGAACTCGCCGCCGCCGAAGCAGCCGAGGGCGGCGACGGCCCGTTTGCCGGTGTGCCCTTCGCTGTCAAGGACTGGAAGTGCACCACGGCGGGGGAGCCGTCGACGTGGGCGATGCGCGCCTTCGTCGACATCGACCGACGGGCCGACTACACGACCGAACTCGCCAAGCGCTACCGCGCTGCCGGGCTCGTGTCGATCGGTCGCACGAATCTGCCGGAGCTAGCGTTTGGTCCGCCGACGACCGAGCCCGATGCGCACGGCGTGTGCCGCAACCCGTGGGCGCTCGATCGGTCGGTGGGCGGTTCGAGTGGCGGCGCTGCGGCGATCGTTGCCGCCGGCATGGTTCCGGCCGCCAACGCCAGCGACGGAGGTGGTTCGCTGCGCATTCCCGCCGCATGCAACGGGCTCGTCGGTCTGAAGGTCAGCCGCGGTCGCATCACCAACGCCCCGGGGGCAGAAGGACGAGGCACCAAGGTCGAAGGCCATGTGGCGCGCACCGTGCGCGACGTCGCCGCGCTGCTCGATGCCACTGCGGGCTCGCTACCCGGTGAGCCGTATGCCCTGCCGCTGCCGTCGACCCCCTGGGTCGAGTCCGCTCGCCGTGCGCCCGAGCGGTTGCGTATCGGTCTGCTCGATCGGGCGCCCGGAGCGATGGACCGGGCCGGTGACTGCGGGGAGCGCAATCGACGCGCGGTCGAAGTCGCCGCCGCGCTGCTCGGCGACATCGGCCACGTCGTCGACGCAGCACATCCAGCGGCACTCGACGAGCCGTTGCGCACACCGAATCTGTACGCCGCCGAACGAGCGGCGCTACGGACAACGATCGAAGCGGCCCTCGGTCGTCCGATGACCGCCGACGATGTCGAGCCGCGGACGTGGGCGATGTTCGAGCTCGCGGCGTCGTCGCAGGGACCGGTCGTGATTGAAGAACTCGGTCGCGAGCAACAGTGGGCGCGCGCCGTGAGTTCGTGGTGGCGCACCGAGCCGCAGGGCGACGAAGCATCCGGCTACGACCTGTTGCTCACGCCTGCGTTGGGTCGCGATGTGCCGTTGATCGGCGAGCTGAAAGAGACCGCCGACGACCCCCTCGGGACGATGGGCGCCGGGTTCCCGCTCGCCTGGTTCACCTATCCGTTCAATGCCACCGGCCACCCGGCGATCGTCGTGCCGGTGCTCCCAGCCGACGACGGCGTCACGCCACCGACGGCCGTCCAGCTGGTCGCCGCCCATGGTCGTGAGGATCTCCTGCTCGCCGTTGCCCAGATGTTCGAAGACGAGCTGCGCTGGCCGTCGTGGTGGCCCTCGTTCGCCACCGACTGACGTATGCGATTCGACATCGGCATCCTCGCCGGGTCGGGCCCGGAGGCTGGGATCGATCTCTGGCAAGCGGTGCTCAAAGAGCGACGCTCCGAGATGGGCGAGGGGTATCGCGGCGATCGCGACGCGCCGTCGGTACTGGTTCGCAGCGACCCGCGACTCGGCGCGTCGATGTCGATGGACGAGACCTACGACGAGGTTGCGCCCGTCGTCGTCGAACATGCCGCCGTGCTCGATCCGGCCTGTGCGCGATGGGCAGTTGCCTGTAACACGTTGAACGCCGTTGCTCCCGACGTGTTCGCCGCCGGTCATGGCGCGCACCTCGTCACGTTTCCAGCGGTGCTCGGCGAGTTCCTCGAAGATCACGATGGCGACCCGCCAGTGCTGCTCGGCGCGCGCCCGGTCGCCGCGCTCGGTGAACGGTCTCCATATCGCCAGTACGCCGCGTCGCTGCGGGCGCTGTCGGGATCCCATCTCGACGAGCTGCACGAGTTGATCCTCGACGTGAAGAGGGTCGGGCCGCCCTGGGGCGGCCTCGGCGAACGACTCGCCTCGTTGTGCGCACGCACGGGCGGGAGCACGTTTCTGTTGGCGTGCACCGAGCTGCCATTGATTGCGGCGCGCGACGATTCTCGACTGGTCGATATGACGACGCTTGTCGCCCGGGCGCTGCTGGTCGGACTAGACAGGCCCACATGATCCGGCTGCGCCAGGTGGCGATGATCGCTACCGATCTCGATCCCGTGATCGAGCAACTCACCGCAACGTTCGGCATCGAGGTGTGCTTCCACGACCCCGGCGTTGCGGAGTTCGGACTGCGCAATGCGTTGCTCCTCGTCGGCGACCAGTTCCTCGAGGTGCTCTCGCCCATCGAAGACGGCACCACGGCGGGTCGTCTGCTCGCGCGTCGTGGCGGGCCGGGTGGGTACATGGCGATCTACGACGTCGACGACCTCGATGCGCGCGTCGAGCGGTTGGAGACGCTGGGGGTGCGCATCGTGTGGCGCGGTGACTTCCCAGGAATTCGGGGCCGTCATCTACATCCGCGTGATGTCGGCGGCGCCATCGTGTCGATCGACGAGCCGCAGCCGGCAGGTAGCTGGCGATGGGGTGGTCCCGACTGGCCGGCGATGGACACATCTGACGCCGCCGTGGATGGCATCACCGGCGTCGTCGTGGCGGCAACCGAACCCGAGCGCGTCGCTGCGCGGTGGTCAGAACTCGAGGTTGACGAGGCCGTGCGGTTCGTCGAGGGCGACGGTGCGGCGTATGACGGCATCGTCGGCGTCGAACTGCACGCCGTCGATCGCGCGGCGGTCGGCGCGCACCACGACATCGGTGGTGTCCGGTTCACCCTGGTGTGAGACGCTCACCATGAAGTCGGTACGCAACGCAATTGTGATCGTCGAGTCGCTGGCGACCGGCGGTCCGGCTGGCGTCGGCGAGCTCGCTCGGCGCACGGGTATCGCCAAGAGCACGGTGCAGCGTTGCCTCGAGACACTCGCGGAGGCCGGTTGGATCTCCGGTCGGGCGTCGACGTCGTCGGGCGGTCGAACGGCGTGGGATCTGTCGAGTCGTCTCCGTCAGCTGACGACCCAGCGCGGCCCGATCGAGTTGCTCGCCGCCGCACAGTCGGTGATGCTCGACCTGCGAGACCGCACCGGCGACGCCGTGCACCTCGTGGTGCTCGACGGCCTCGACGTTGTGCTGCTCGATCGCGTGACGTCCCCTGGCCCGGTCCAACTGGTCATCCCGGTTGGGTACCGCGTTCCGGCGTATGCGGCGGCGACCGGCAAGGCGATGCTCACCGTGATGGACGTCGACGAGCGCAACCGACACCTCCCGGAACGACTCAGCCCGCTCACCGAGGCCACACTCGCTGACCGTGAGCGACTCGATGCGCAGCTCGTCGAGATCGAGCGACGCGGCTACGCGGCCAACGTTGGGGAGTGGGACGACGCCGTGGCCGCGGTGGCCGCTGCGGTCGTCGTCGATGGCCAGCCGATCGCTGCGCTGTCGGTATCGAGCACCCCGGCGCGGCTGACCGATCGAGTAGATGCGGTCGGCGAGCAGGTCGTTGCGGCGGCGGCCACGCTGTCGCACGCGGTGGCCGCGAACGCTGCCCACTAACGCCGTCCACGAACGCTCAGCCTCCGTTCAGGTTGTGCACCACTTCTCGGTGGTGTGATGCCCGCACCTATGGATCGCCTGAACGAGCTGCTGTGGGGTTCGGGAGCCCTCCCGGGCCCGCTGACCCTCGGTGTGCTCGGTCTACTCCTGGGCGGGGCGGGGATCTACTTCACGCTCCGCCTCCGTGGGGTGCAATTTCGCAAGCCGGGCGCGTTCATCGATGCGCTGCGCCACAGCTTCCGCCCCGACCACGCCGATGGCGTGTCGTCGTTTCGCGTGTTTGCCGTCGGGCTGGGCGGGCGGATCGGCGCCGGCAACATCGTCGGTGTGGCGATCGCCATCACCCTCGGCGGTCCGGGAGCGGTGTTCTGGATGTGGATGGTCGCCCTGCTCGGCATGGCCACCGCGGTGATCGAAAACACGCTCGGCCAGATCTACCGGCGGCGCGAACAGCGCGACGGCGAGCACGTGTATCGCGGCGGGCCGGCCTTCTACATGCAGCACGGCCTGCGCGCCCGATGGGCGGGCGTGATCTTCTCGATTGTGATGATCATCGCCTTCCCGATCGGGATCGTGTCCGTGCAGTCCAACACGTTGGCGACCACGGTCGACGCCGCCTTCGGCGTGCCGCCGTTGTTGTCGGGGATCATCGCTGCGGCAGTCGCCGGGCTGGTGATCTTCGGCGGTGTGCGGCGGATCACGTCGTTCGCGGAGATCGTCGCGCCGATGATGGCGGTGTTGTATCTCGCCGCCGGTGTCGTCGTGGTGCTGCTCAACATCAGCGCGGTGCCGACCGCCCTCGCCGACATCGTGCTCGGTGCCTTTGGTCTGCGCGAGGCGGCCGGCGGGGCCATCGGCTACGCCGTGTCGGCCGGAATCGTGCAGGGCTTGCGGCGCGGCCTGTTCTCCAACGAGGCCGGCATGGGTTCGACCCCGAACATCGCGTCGGCGGCCGACGTGAAGCACCCGGCCGCTCAGGGACTGGTGCAAGCGGTGGGCGTGTTCATCGACACCGTCGTGTTGTGCACTGTGACGGCGCTGATCATCCTGCTCGGTGGCGTGTGGCAGCCCGGCTACTCGTCGGCCACCAACGGTGTCACCCTCACACAGGACAGCCTGGCCAACGTGGTCGGCGGGTGGGGGAGCCAGTTCGTGGCCGTGTGCCTGGTGTTCTTCGCGTTCACGACCCTGCTCGCGGTGAGCTACTACGGCGAGAACGCTGCGTGGTTCCTGCAGAAGGACCGCCGGCTGATCTGGGCAGTTCGCGCGCTGGTCATCGTTGTCACCGTTGTCTCGTCGGTCGCCGCGGCCACCGACGTGTGGAACCTCGCCGACGCCACGATCGGCGTGCTCGCCGTGCTCAACCTGCTCGCCGTGATGCTGCTGGCACCCAAGGCCGTGCGTGTCGTGAAGGACTACTTCGCTCAACGCGCCGAAGGGCGCGAACCCGAGTTCGACCCGGCGGCGTTCCCCGAATTCGACCTTGATGCCGACGACTGGGCTCAGCCGGTCAGCTCACCGCGAACGGCAGGCCCATCGCTGCGGTGAGGGCATCGCCGATGAAGATCGCCGGGTCCTTGCACGGACCGGTGGTCCGGCCGTCGGGCAGCACACCGAGGTCAGGCGGGCACTCTCCCGACCTGATGTCGCTGTTGGTCATCACGATCACCGTGATGCCCGAGTCGAGATGATGCTGCATGAACGTGTTGAAGCCCGGTAGTTCACCGCTGTGCCCGTACCAGCCCTGCTGGGAACCGATGCCGATGCCGTACGACCGTTGGGGCGTGTTGGGCGGCACATCGGTGACCGTCGAGTCGATGCGCTCGGCCTGCAGTTCAGCTCCGAGCAACCCGTCGCCGGTGGCCAGCGCCTCGCTGTAGGTCAACAAGTCGTCGAGCGTCGAGATCATCGCGCCGGCCGTGAAGCCCCACGATGGGTCCCAGTCTGTTGCATCGGCGGGAAGCGCGTCGTCTTGGCCTTGGGTGGTGTAGCCCCGGGGGTGCGGGTCCGGAATCGACGAATCGGTGGGAAACAGTGTGCCGGTCAGCCCGAGCGGCTCGATGATCTGCTGTTGCAGCACCTCTTGGATCGGTTGGCCGGTGACCTGCTCGATGACCTGACCGAGCAGCACCGTGTTGGTGTTGGAGTAGAACAACTCCTCGCCTGGGGCGAAGTCGGGATCGTTGTCGGCGACGAGTCCGACCAACTCTTCGGGCGTCCAGACCGTGTCGGGTTGGGTGAACAGAATCTCCTGGAATGCGTCGTCGAGCGTGTAGGACGGGATACCGCTCTGCATCTGGGCGAGCTGGCGCAATGTGGCGTCGGGGCTGGGAGTGCCCTCGATGTAGTCGCCGATCGGGTCGTCCAGGCTCAGTTCGCCCGCCTCGGCGAGCTGCAGCAGCGCCGTCACGGTGAAGGTCTTGGTGATGCTGCCGATGCGCTGGTGAATGTCGGCGGTGATTGGCGCAGACCCCTCGATGTCGGCCGAACCGATCGTGGAGACCCATGTGCCCTCTGGCGTGCGCACACCGATCACTGCCCCCGGCGTCGACGCCGCAGCGAACGACTCCATGGCGGCAGTTGCGAGCGCGGTCGACGTGTCGGCGTCGAGTTCGTCGTCGACGATCTCGAGTTCTCCGCCCTCGACAGCGACACCGGACGGACTCGTTGATGTTGGCCCCGGAGCAGTGGTGGTGACCGTGGCATCCGATGGCGTGTCGGCTGTGTCGTCGGTGTCGTCGCCACAGGCGGCGAGCAAGAGCGCCGTGACGGCGATCGATGTGGCAACGGCAGGCGTTCGCATGTCAGCCTCTCGGAGGGTTGTCAGGGGTGAGTTCGGCCGCGATCGCGTCCCAGATGTCTTCGGCGATGTTGCGCTCTTCGGTGTCGGGACCCGCCACGGCCTGGATGGCGACAGCGAGCTCCTCGTCGGGAAGGTAGGCATGGACCCCACCGGCGCCGCCGAAGAGCGGTGCTTGGGCGATCCAGTCGCTCTGGACGCGCACGCCGAGGGCGTAGTAGCCGTCGGTGGTCCACGCCCGGCAGCTCGGGCAGTCGGCGGGGGGTTCGGGGAGATCGGCGACCACGGGGGCGACGAACTCGGCAAACGACTCTTCGGTGAGCAGCTCGCCTGCGCCGATTCCGCGCGCCGACACCACGAGGTCGCAGATCGTGCTGGTCACGACCGAGCCCGGCGCCGTTTGCCATGAGGGGTTCCATTGGCTCGTGTCCTCGAACACACCGCGCTCGGCGCTGTAGGTCACCAGCCCAGGTGACGGCACGGCCGACGTGCGCGTCGGCGCGGTGTTGGTCAAGCCGAGCGGCTCGATGACCCGTTCGGTGAGGAGTACATCGAGGTCCTCGCCGGTCGCCGCTTCGAGTGCGGCCCCGAGGATGAGGTGGCCGGTGTGCGAGTAGCTCCACGACTCGCCGGGCTCGAAGAACGGCGAGGTTGCCATTCCCAGCTCGATCAACTCGTCGGTGTCGAAGTCTTGGAATGGGTCATCGTTGAACGCCGAGTTGAACTCGTCGGTGCGTACGTGGTCGGCGTAGCCCGCCGTGTTGCGCAACAGCATCTCCATCGTGACCGAGTCGGCGTTGAGCACGTCGAGGTCGGGCGCCAGGTCGGCCACGGTGTCGTCGAGGGAGACCGTGCCATCTTCGGCGAGTAACAGCAGCAGCGTGCCGAGGTAGGCGTAGGCGACGTTGCCCGTGCGGTAGTGCATGTTCTGTGTTGCCGGGACGCCCGACACCGACTCGCCGATCGCGCCGGCCGCGAGCACGTCGTCGCCGCGGGTGACGCGGTAGATCACCGAGGTGAGACCGTTGTCGGCGACCGCTTGCTCGACGATCGACACCACGGCGGCTCCGTCGTCGCCGTTCACCTCGTCGACGCAGTCATTGCTGGTCGCATCGCTCACGGCCTGGGAGGTGTCGTCGTCGGCGTCATCGGCGCACGCAGCAGCGACGAGTGCGAGCGCGATCAATGGGGTGATCAGCCGAGCTGTCCGCACGCGCCCGAGCGTACCGGTGGTGCGGGTGTCGATTGGTGACTACGAGGCTGGAGGAAGGGCCAGGCCGACCACCGGCGGACGCATCGGGTGCTTCGCTCCGTGTGGGTCGATGAGCGTGAAGTGGCCGGCCCCGAGGGGCTGCATACTCCAGTGCTGCTCGTGCAGCAGGTGGTGGTGAAACCAGCACAGCAGTGCCAAGTTGTCGTCGTTTGTCTCGCCGTTGTCGAGCCAGTGCACGGCATGGTGGGCGTCGCATCCGGCGGCAGCGAACCCGCATCCGGGCCATCGGCACCCGTGATCGCGGACCACCAATCGGTCGAACTGGGAGTCGCTCACGGTGCGTTGCTGCCGCCCGTAGTCGACCACCGTGCCCAGCGGATCGGTGATGTAGCGGTGGATACCGCAGTCGCAGGCGAGTCGGCGCAGTGCTTCGGCCGACATCGTGCAGCGGTGGTCGTTGGTGTCGAGGGTGCCGCCGTGGGCGCGGCGCTCGAGATCGTCGATCGTTGCAGTAGCGATCACCTTGGGTCGGGTGCGCTTGCTGCCGGTCGACGGCGTATCGGCGCCGAGGTGGGTGAGGGCCATCTTGGCCATACCGACGAGGGCGTCGGCGCGTCGTTGACCCGGCGTGCGCTCGTCGAGATTGGCGCGCTGACCCAGCGCACGCAGCGCTTCACGTACGAGCGCGAATCCCTCGGGATCGAGCACACCGTCGAGCTTGCCCATGCCGTCGAGGAGCCCCGAGACCGACAGGTGCCGCTGGTCGAACTGCTCGGCGGCCGTCTGTTCGTCGCGTTCGGGGTGGGCATGGGCGCGCCACGTGTCGATGACGATCTTGAAGTCGCGGTACGGAAGCTCACGAGCCCACCCGAGGAGCATCGCTTCGTCGCGGGCGAACACGTCGGCGATGTCGGGGTGCCAGGCTTCGGCGAGCAGTCGAAGCGCCGAGTCGGCGAGAAGCCCGTCGCGACACGCCGCGTGGACCTTGGGCATCTCCTTGAGGCGAGTGGCGATGGTGACCGTGGTCGAGCAGTGGCCGATCGACTCATGCGTGAGAGCGGCGAGCCACGCAGTGGGCGAGCGGTAGCCGCCGCGCCAGGAGCCCTTGTCGAGTACCGCGGCAACCTCGTCGAACTGGACGGCACGGGCGCGTCGTTGGGTGCGCACTGCGTCGGCGAGTTCGGGATACGGCTCGCTCATTCGACCGAGCGCAGCGACCACCGCGGCGCTCAATGCCGCACGCACCTCGGAGGGGCTTGGCGTCTCCGCCGTTGGCTCCTCGATCGCGGTCATGATCCCATGATGGGGCGGTTCCCGCGACCTCCACCGATTCACCCAAATTCTGTGGAACTCAGGCGCGAGGCGCATGAATTCGCGAACAGAACGGTCAGAGATGGGCGTCGGCCGCGGCCGTCACCGCCGCGATGATCGGCTCCCAGTCGGCGTCGGCCTGCCGGGTGATGGTCACGAAGTCGTTCACGCCGAACAAGCTGGCGACGCCGCCGACGGCGAACACCGCCTCGGCGAAGGGGTTGCCCGCCGCGGCGTCGGCGCTCGTGATGTTGAACGAGTCGGGCAACGTGACGTCGAGTGCGAACTTCTTGGCGTTCGGGTTGGGTGTGTCGTTCGGGGTGGCGGTCGCCATGCCGCCGATCCTACGGGCGGGCGGCTTGGTTGCTTCTCGGCGCCCTCGTTGGCGGTGTCCGCAACGCATGGCACCGAGAAGCCGATGCGGCTAGGCAGGGGTTGCCGACGATGGGGTCGCCTCGTCGGGCGCGCGCACGTCGTCGTAGGTGTCGATCTTGCGCAGTGTGGGCAGGGCGGTCGCGATGCCGCCAGCGACCAGGATCGTGATCACTCCGCCGCCGGCGACCGCCCACGGCACACCGAGGTACCGCGCAGCAACGCCGCTCTCGAACGCGCCAAGCTCGTTCGACGCGCCGATGAACACACTCTCGACCGCGCTCACCCGGCCGAGCTGTTCCGGCGGAGTGGCCAACGGCACCAGCGTGGAGCGGATCGTCATCGACACCATGTCGGCTGCGGCGGCACACATCAACGACACGAACGCGACGGCATAGTTCGTCGTGATACCGAGCGTGATGTGGAAGAGGCCGAAGATCGCCACCACCCACAACAACGTGGCGCCGACGCGTCTCGACACGGGGCGACGAGCCAGCCACAGACCCATCAGTCCCGCACCGACCCCGGGTGCGGCGCGCAGGAAGCCGTAGGCGACGTCGCCCACGCCGAGCCGCTCCTCGGCGATCACCGGGATCAAAGCAACCGCACCGCCGAACAGGACGGCGAACATATCGAGCGAGATCGCGCCGAGCACGATGGGCGATCGACGGATGAAGCGCAGCCCGTCGAGGGCGAGCCCGAGTGATGGTCGTTCCGTCAAGCGAGTCGGCTCGACCGCATAGGTGGTGCGCAGCAGTGGTGGAATCGAGAGCGCGAACAGCACGGCTGTGACGATGTAGGCCACGTCGGCGCCCACCGTGTAGAGGAAGCCGGCGGCGATCGGACCGACGATCGTGGAGAACACCATCGTCGACGCCCGAGCTGCCACGAGCCGCGGGAGGAGCGGCCGTTCGACCATCAGCGGTGTGAGCGCATGTCGCGCCGGGATGCCGACGGCATCGAAGGAGCCGAAGGCAAACGTCATCACGTACAGCGGCCACACCGCCGCGTCGCTCCCGCCTGACACGTCGCCAATCGATCGGCTGTAGATGATGAAGCCGACGACGCACACGATGCGTCCGACCGTGGTCCATGCGGTGAGGTAACGGCGGTCGAAGCGATCGGCGAGGTAGCCGCTGACGAACACCAGCAGGACCGCAGGAATGAACTGCAGCAGCCCGATGATGCCGATCGTCAGGGGATCGTCGGTGATGTCGAACGCCTGCTTGAACAGCACCGCCAGCATCAGCGAGATGGCGGTGATCGACAGTGCGCCCGACGTGAGGAAGTTGCGTACCGAGGCGATCCCCAGCAGCGATTGATCCCCCGGTGCGGTCACCTGGCGACGGTAGCGCCTCATGCCCTGGCGCCGTCCCATGGTTCTCGTCGAGTCGCTACTGTCGCCGTCATGGGGAACGTCCACGGCGAGCTCGTCGATTTGTCCGACGAGGTGTGGCGTCGGACCCGTGGTCGGCTTGCGGGGCTATCGGACGACGAGTACTTTTGGGAACCCGCCGAGCACTGCTGGACGATTCGCCGCGGGAGCGACGGTCGCTGGCATGCCGACTCGTTGTCCCCGCCGCCCGATCCGCCACCCTTCACGACGATCGCCTGGCGGCTATGGCACCTCATCGACATGTACGGCGAAGACCGCGCGCCGGTGTGGCTCGACGTTCCGCCGCAGGGCGAGGCTGTTGGTCTCGATGGGCCAGACGATCCGCCGGGATCAGCCCACGAGGCCCTGCAGCGACTGGATCGGGCCCACGACCGTTGGGACGCGCACCTCGGTCTCGTCGACGACGAGGTGCTCGCCCAACCGCTCGGGCCGGTCGCCGGTCCGTTCGCCGAGGCATCGCGCGCGGGATACGTGCTGCACATGCTCGACGAGTTCATCCACCACGCAGCCGAGATCGCCACGCTGCGCGACCTGTGGCGGGCCCAGCACACCGGCTCGACGACGCACTGACGCCAGCCGTCTCGTGAGGCCCGCCGCTCACGGCAGTACGGTCCGTTCATGGCCCGCTATCACATCGCCCAGCTGACGCCGTCGAAGGCCGAGATCCTCGCCGGGTGGCTCGACGCCCAAACCTGGGCGCCGACTGTCGCTGGGGTTGACGACATCGAGATCGTGGGCGCGTTTCGATTTGACGATCCCGACGGCGCAGTCGGCCTCGAAACGCACCTGGTTCAGATCGACGACGCAGTGTTCCAGGTGCCGCTGACGTATCGAGCGGCACCGTTCGACGACGGTCACCTCGTCAGCGAGATGCACCACTCCGTGCTCGGTAGCCGGTGGGTGTATGACGGGCATCACGATCCAGTGATGGTGTCGATGTTTGCCGCCGCTGCGCTGACCGGCACGGGGCAGGCGCTCGGCATCGTTGAGTATGAAGAGCGGCGAGTGGTGGTCCCCACCCCGGTCCGGCTCGCCGGCGGCGGATGGACCGGTGGCCCGACACCGGTCGATGGATTCAACGTCGAGTCCGCAGACGAGCGGGCGGTCACGTTGTCGAGTGACACGGTCACGATGCAGATCGCACGTCACCTGGTCGACGGCTCAGCGCCCGAGATCGGGCTCACCGCAACGTGGCCCGGTCAGGACGCTCCGGTGACGCTCGCCACAATCGAGCCACGACACCCTGGCTGACACCGAAATCCCGGGGATCCCAGGCGCCAGGCGCCGGATTTCGCAAACAGAACCGGGGGATTCACAATCGCGCGAGGCTGGAGCGCATGAGCACTGTGTGGAGTCGTGTCGGACTGGTGATTGCGCTCGTCGTCGGTGGCCTCGCTGTCGGGGTGTCATCGCAACTGGTGGTGACGGCGGTGACGTCGTCGGGTGAGCGCGCCGTGTTCGTGCCGATCACGCCATGTCGTCTCGCCGACACTCGGCCTGGGAGCGACAACGTCGGGCCGCGCAGCACACCGATCGGGGCAGGCGAGTCGTACGTCGTTCAGGGTCGTAGTCCGAGTGGAAATTGCGGGGCAGCGGTCATTCCTCCGGATGCGACAGCGTTGACGCTCAACGCGACCGCCGTGGGTGCGACGCGCCAGACCAACCTCCGCTTCTACCCCAACGGAGCGACGTTGCCGACGGTGTCCAATCTGAACCCGTCGCCGGGGGCTGCGCCGACACCGAACGCCGTCACGACCGACCTCAACGCCGCCGGCGAGTTCGTGGTGTACAACTTCGCTGGCGAGGTGCATGTGGTGATCGACGTCGCCGGGTACTTCGTGGACCACAACCACGACGATCGGTACTACACGAAGACGGAAGTCGACGAGGTGCGGGCCGGCGGCCGGTTGGTGCAAGACGTCTCGATCTGGGGGATGGCGCCGATCGACCCGGCCGCCAGTTGGGTGCGCACTCTGACCTGGGAACACGCGGCGACAGTGGGCGAGGAGTGTCTCCAGTTCCCGATCGAGGCCGGCGCCGGGCAGCGTCTTGTGAGCATGCGGGTGACGTACACGAACTTCTCGGGCGCGGGGATCGATCTGCGCGCTCAGGTGCTTGGGTTCCGCACGTCGCCGGGCACGGTGGTCGGTGGCTTCCCCGCGCTTGTACATCTGGCCGCCGACGATCTGCAGCCGCGGCCAGTTTCTGGCCCAACGACGCTCGATTCGATGACGGCGCCGGGGGAGCCCGGCGACGATGTGATCCGCGACGGGTTTGAGTATGTCGGACGGGTATGTACTGACGATGCCGTCGAGGTGTTCGGCGCGCGCATTGTCCTGAGCGGCTCGTAGCCGAGCGCAACCAACCGATGTGCTGCGACGCCCGCTGACACGGGCACGTGGTGCGGTGGCGTCGCGCGTCTTGCATACGCGCGAAGCTCTGATGATGGGGAACCTATGGAGTCGTATCGGTCTGGTGCTCGCGCTCGTTGCGGGCGGTGTCGCAGTTGGGGTGTCGTCGCAGTTCGCCGTGTCGGCGGTGAAGTCGTCGGGCGAGCGTGCGGTGTTCGTGCCGATCACGCCGTGCCGCCTGCTCGATACTCGGCCAGGGAGCGACAATGTGGGGCCGCGCAGTACTCCGATCGGAGCGGGCGAGTCGTACACCGTCGAAGGTCGTAGCCCGAGCGGGAACTGCGGTGCCGGTGTGATCCCGGCCGACGCAACAGCGTTGACCCTGAACGTCACTGCGGTCGGGGCGACACAACAGACCAACCTGCGCTTCTACCCAGCCGGGGCGACGCTGCCGACGGTGTCGAACCTCAACCCCTCGCCTGGGGCGGCGCCGACACCGAACGCGGTCACCACCGACCTCGACGCCGCCGGACAGTTCGTCGTGTTCAACTTCGCCGGTTCTGTGCACGTGATCATCGACGTGGCCGGGTACTTCATCGATCACAACCACGATGATCGGTACTACACCAAGCAGCAAGTCGACGACGCCATCGCACGCGGCCCGGCGGTGCAGATCGCGTCGGCGTTCAGCATGTTTCCAGTCGACGACATGTCGAACTGGACGCGTACCGTGGGGTGGGTACACGCAGCATCGGGATCGGTCGAGTGCATTCTCTTCCCGCTCGAGACGGCGCCTGGGCAGCGCGTGACGGAAATGCGGGTGACATACCTCAACAGCACTGCGTTGGCGGTCCAGGTCGAGGCCCAGGTCGCCGGATTCCGGGTGACGGCCGGCCCGCTGCCGGGTGGGTTGGGCGACCTCGGTCATTCGGCGCTCGATAGTACCCAGAGCCTTCCGCCGAGCGGGCCAGGCACCAGCCTCCCTGAGATGATCGCCCCGCCAGGGCCCGACAACGTGGTCCGCGACGGATTTGAGTACTTCGGCGCGGTGTGCACCGACGAGCCGCTGGGGGTGATCGGCGCACAGGTCACGCTCGCCGACAGCTGACCGGCAGGCGCCTAGGCGCGTTCGATGGGTTGATAGCTGCAGCGCAGGCCGCCGCCGAAGTAGTTCGCCTTGGCGAAGGGGATCGTGTGCACGTCGATGCCCATCGCGCGCACTCGTTCGGCAACGTCGGGGAACGCGTCGGTCATGATGATGGTCGACGGGTTGACGACCACCCCGTTGGTGGCCATCACCTGTGCCTGTGCGGGTTCGACCTCGACCCACTCGCGGCCGCGCAGGCTCTCGGGGAGGCCATCGAAGTCGAGGAAGTCGTGCTTGCACACGATGCCCTGCCGCTCGTTGATCAGCATCATGGCGCAGTCGAGATGGAGCACGTTGCTCGCCAGCGGCACCTTGTGCACGGTGTAGTGGCTGCCCAACTCGTTGCGCAGCCATTCAAGGCCGAGGTCGTTCGACGCGTTGCCGGACATCCCCACGTAGATCTCTGAGCCGTTGACGAACACATCGCCGCCTTCGAGGTAGGCGTTGTGGTCGTCGTCGCCGGGACGGAGGGGCGGCATGCTGAGAACGTCACCGTCGTAGTGCGCCGCGAGCTCGGTGGCGAGGCGCCGATAGCTGCCTGTCTCCTGGCGGCGGCCTTCAAAGCTCATGTTGGTGACGATGAACCTGCTGCCGATCGTGACGATCGGATCTCGGCTGTAGCACTGGGTGGTGGCGGTGATCGGGAAGGGGATCTCGTCGGGCCGACGGACGGTCACGCCGAGTGACTCGAGCGTGGC
>JBCBSO010000018.1:0-14983 GCA_039819205.1 Actinomycetota bacterium | reverse complement strand
CGAGATCGATCTGACGCTGCGACTCGACAAGGACGAGTACGAGCAGCGCTTACGCGCCGCCCAGGATCGATCTCGTCGAGTCGTCCCACGGCCCGACAGACTAGGCAGGTGGGCGAACCGGCCACGGTGCGGTGCGCCATGCGTCGTAGGATGCGGCGCTGATGTTCGTCAAGATCTGCGGGATCACCAATGAAGACGACGCGCTGCTCGCGGTCGCCATGGGCGCCGACGCGGTGGGTTTCATCTTTGCGCCATCGAAGCGGCAGATCGCGCCGCAGCAGGCCTACGACATCACCCGGCGGTTGCCGCCAGAGGTGTTGACCGTTGGGGTGTTCCGTGACGAGCTTCCCGGGCGCGTTGTCGAGTTGGCGCACAAGGCTGGCGTGAAGGCTGTACAGCTGCACGGTCGCGAGACCCCCGCCCAAACGAAAGAGGTCGGGCAGCAGATCCGTTGGGTGATCAAGGCGTTCGCCGCTGGCGATGAACGGCTGCCGAACGCCCTCGACTACGGCACCGATCTGGTCCTCGTCGACGCACCGAGTCCGGGTTCGGGGAAGGTGTTCGACTGGTCGCTCGCCACCGATGCGCCAGATTCAGCGAGATTGATCCTGGCGGGCGGACTGACACCCGACAATGTCGCCGCCGCCGTCGACGAGGTGCAGCCGTGGGGCGTCGATGTGGCCAGCGGCGTAGAGAGCGCTCCAGGACGCAAAGACGCGCTGGCCGTGAAACGATTCGTGGAGAACGCCCGCGGCGCGGCATCCACGCCGTATCTGGGCGACGAAGACCTGCCGTATGACTGGGACGCCGAATGACCGCTACCGATCCGATTGCCGCCACCACCAGCACCAGCACTGAGGCCGACTCGCTGCTCGCTCCGCCCGACGCCACGGGCCGGTTCGGTGAGTTCGGCGGTCGCTTCGTGCCCGAGACCCTGATCCCGGCGATCGAGGAGCTGGAGACGGCCTTCTCTGAGGCATGGGCCGATGACGGGTTTCGTGCCGACCTGAACGCAGTGCTGCGTGACTATGCCGGTCGCCCGTCGATCCTCACCGAGTGCCGCAACCTCGGCGAGCAACTGGGGATACGACTTGTTCTCAAGCGCGAAGACCTCAACCACACCGGCTCGCACAAGATCAACAACGTGCTGGGTCAGGCATTGCTCGCGGTGCGCATGGGCAAGCGACGGTTGGTTGCCGAGACCGGCGCCGGGCAACACGGTGTGGCCACCGCCACCGCGGCGGCACTCTTCAACCTCGAGTGCAAGGTGTACATGGGCGCCGTCGACGTCGAGCGCCAGGCGCTCAACGTGTTCCGCATGCGCCTCCTGGGCGCCGAGGTCGAGGCGGTGGAGAGTGGTAGCCGCACCCTGAAGGACGCGGTCAACGAAGCTATGCGCGACTGGGTGGCCACCGTCGATCGCACGCACTATTGCTTGGGTTCGGTCATGGGACCGCACCCGTACCCGTGGATGGTGCGACAGTTTCATCGGGTGATCGGCGACGAAGCGCACGCCCAGTTCGCTGCCGAGTACGGCGGGCTGCCCGATGTGGTGGTGGCCTGCGTTGGTGGCGGGTCGAACGCCATGGGCATCTTCTCGGGGTTCGTCGATGAGCCAGGGGTCCGGCTCGTGGGCGTCGAACCCGCTGGAGGCGCAGCAACGGGTCGGGGCACACCCGGCGTGGTGCACGGCATGCACAGCTATTTGATGCAGGACGAGGTGGGTCAGGTCGAAGAGGCCCAGTCGATCTCGGCTGGCCTCGACTATCCGGGCGTCGGGCCCGAGCACGCCTATCTGCACGCCATTGGGCGCGCTGAGTATCCCGCAGTGACCGATCCCGAAGTCATCGAGGGGTTCCAGTTGCTGTCCAGCACCGAAGGGATCATTCCGGCGCTGGAGTGCGCTCACGCCGTGGCCTGGATCGCCCGTGAGGCTCCCGCCATGCGCGGCAAAACCGTGCTGATGAACCTGTCGGGTCGTGGCGACAAAGACGTCGTCCAGATGATGGACGTGCTGGGCGACCAGCTCGACCGCTGACATCGTGTCCACGCCGCTCGCTCCGTCCACCTATGGCCGGCTCGAAACCGAGTTCCGCGAGAAGCGCGCTGCGGGACGCAAGCTGCTCGTGCCATACATCACCGGTGGCTACCCGGGATGGCACGACGCGATCCGCTCAGCGGCCGCCAATGGTGCCGATGCGGTCGAGATCGGTATTCCGTTCTCCGACCCCGTCATGGATGGCCCGGTTATCCAACAGGCGTCGCAACGTGCGCTCGAACTGGGAACGACGCCGCAGTCGGTTCTGCATGCCGTCCCCGACCTCGACGTCGAGATCCCACTGGCGGTGATGACCTACTACAACCTGGTGCACCACCCGGGCGTGACCCGCTTCGCCGCCGACCTCGTACGCGCCGGTATCGCTGCGGCAATTCTTCCCGACCTCCCACTCGAAGAGTCGGCACCGTGGTGCGCAGCGGCCGACGAAGTTGGCATCGAAACCATCATGCTCGCTGCGCCGACGGCGCCAAACGACCGGCTGCCGCGCGTGGCCGCGCGTTGTCGCGGGTTCGTGTACTCGGTCGGCCTGCTCGGGGTCACCGGCGAACGCGAGTCACTCGCCGCCACAGCCACGGCGCTCGCGGCGCGCCTCAAGGTGGTCACCGACATGCCCGTATTGGTGGGCGTGGGGGTGTCCGACGCACAGCAGGCCTACGAGGCGACGCGCGTCGCCGACGGTGTTATCCAAGGAGCCAGCGTGGTGCGTCGTTTGATGGAACATGGTGCTGATGCGGTTGGCGACTACGTCGCCGAGGTGCGTGCGGCCATCGACGCCGAGTGAGCTGAGGCCGTTGCTCGCTGCGGCGTGCCCCGACGACGTAGCGTGAACGCCATGTCGATTGACAACGCTCAACGGTTGGTGCAACGTCTGGCGGGCGACGCCGAATTGTCCCAGCGCCTGGCCAACACCGATCGTGATGGCCGACAGGCAATCCTGGCGGAAGAGGGTTTCGAACCAGTCACGCTGCGCGAACTGTCAGCGGTGATGCCGCAGTCGCACGGCGGAGAACTCTCCGACGAGGAATTCGCTGCGGTGGCCGGAGGTTCGTCGAGCAGCGGTCTGCTCGCCTCGGCAACGATCGGTGCGTCGGTCGCCTCGGGAGCGGCGACGATCAGTTTGATCTTGGCTGCATCGGCCTGACCGCCACGCCGAGTGCGTCGTCGAGCTAACCGGCGGCGACCTTCTGGCGCACGATGTTCAGTGCCGAGCCGGCCTTGAACCACTCGACCTGCTCGGGACTGAACGTGTGCGTGGCCTGGAAGTCGACGGTCGTCCCATCGGGCTTGACGATCTGACACTGCACCGGCTGACCGGGTACCGGCGGGAGGCCGAGCACATTGATGCGGTCGTCTTCGTCGATCAGGTCATAGGTATCGGGGTCGGCGAACGTGAGCGGAACGAGGCCTTGCTTCTTGGCGTTCGTCTCGTGGATCCGAGCAAACGAGCGGGCGAGGATCACCGCAGCCCCGCGGAAGCGGGGCTCCATCGCCGCGTGTTCGCGCGATGAGCCCTCTCCGTAGTTGCGATCGCCGATCGCCACCCAGCGGATTCCTGCTTCGGAGTAGCGCATGGCGATCTCGGGATACGGCCGGGTGGCGCCGTCGGTGACGTCCTTCCCTTCACCGGTGGCGCCAGTGAAGGCGTTGACCGCGCCGAGGAACAAGTTGCCCGAAATGTTCTCGAGGTGGCCGCGGTACTTCAGCCAGGGTCCAGCCGCCGAAATGTGGTCGGTGGTGCACTTGCCCTGCGCCTTCATGAGCACCGGTAGATCGCGATAGTCGTCGCCGTGCCAGGCGACGAACGGATCGAGCAACTGCAGCCGGTCGCTGGTGGGGTGGACGACCACCTCGATCGCCGAACGATCGTCTGGCGGCGGCGTGAACGTGTTCTCACCGGGGTCGTAGCCGGCGCTCGGCAGTACCTCACCGACGGGCGGATCGAGGCTGATCTCCGAGCCGTCGGGCGCGGTGATCGTGTCGGTGGTCGGGTCGAAGTCGAGCCGACCGGCGAGCGCGATGGCCAACACGGTGTCGGGCGAGGTCACGAAGCTCAGCGTCTTCGGCGAGCCGTCGTTGCGCTTCGGGAAGTTGCGGTTGAACGAGTTGACGATCGTGTTCGGTTGCCCGGTGATCGACTCGGGCCGCGACCACTGGCCGATGCAGGGCCCGCAGGCATTCGCCAACACGGTGGCCCCGATCGCTTCGAGATCGGCGAGCAAGCCATCGCGCTCGATCGTGGCCCGCACCTGTTCGGAACCCGGGGTGATCAGCAGCTCGCACTTGGCCTGCAGGCCGGCGGCCTTAGCCTGGCGGGCGAGCGATGCGACCCGTGTGATGTCTTCGTACGACGAGTTGGTGCAACTGCCGATGAGGCACGCCGACGGCTCAAGCGGCCAATCGTTGTCGCGCGCTGCGGCGCCCACCTCGGCCCCCGCGCGGTGGGCGCGGTCGGGGGAGTGGGGGCCATTGATCAGCGGCTTGAGCTGGTCGAGGTCGATTTCGACCAGCTGGTCGTAGTGCGCGCCGTCGTCGGGCCGGAGGTGCTCGGCAACCCGGTCGGCGGCGTCGGCGAGATCCTCGCGTCCGGTGGCCTTCAAGTACATCGCCATGTTGTGGTCGTAGCCGAACAGCGACGTGGTGGCGCCGATCTCGGCGCCCATGTTGCAGATCGTCGCCTTGCCGGTGGCCGAGATCGAGTCGGCGCCCGGGCCGTGGTATTCGACGATCGCGCCGGTGCCGCCCTCGACGGTGAGCTGACGGGCCACTTCGAGGATCACGTCTTTGGGGCTCGACCAACCCGACAGCGATCCGGTGAGCCGCACGCCGATCACCTTCGGCCAGCGAACGTTGAACGGGAACCCGGTCATCACATCGACCGCATCGGCGCCACCGACACCGATGGCCACCATCCCGAGGCCGCCAGCATTGGGGGTGTGGCTGTCGGTGCCGATCATCATGCCGCCTGGGAATGCGTAGTTCTCCAGGACGACCTGGTGGATGATGCCCGAGCCGGGACCCCAAAAGCCGATGCCGTACTTCGCTGACACGCTCTTCAAGAAGTCGTACACTTCAGCGTTCGTGTCGATCGCCACGCCGAGGTCGATTTGGGCGCCGACCTTGGCCTGGATCAGGTGGTCGCAGTGAACGGTCGATGGCACCGCAGCTTCAGCCAGGCCGGCCGTCATGAACTGCAGCAGCGCCATCTGCGCAGTGGCGTCTTGCATGGCGACGCGGTCGGGATGGAAGTCGGCGTACGACGCGCCTCGTTCGAGCTCCTGCGTCTCAGGATGCACGAGGTGATTCACCAAGATCTTCTCGGTCAGCGTGAGCGGTCGCCCGAGTCGGTCCCGCGCCGTAGCGACACGATCGGGAAGCGTCTCGTAGACCTTGTCGACCAGTTCGATGGGGGTGCTCGCGCTCACTGCCATGTAGACAACTATAATACAAGTGTTGAACGGATGCACGCCGAAAGCAGTCCGTTCTGTGACAGCTGAACCAGCGGCCACCGGAGACCGGCATCGGTCGGCGCTACACCACCAACACGATGGCCACTCGTTGGACGAGTGGCTGCACACCGTGCTGCGCATCGACGATCTCGGTCCGAACGACGAAGTGCCTGTTGGCCTGCAACGGTTCGTGTTCGCCTGCCTGGTGCTGCTTAACGCCGCGATGGTTTTCGACGCGGCAGCGCTGAACGTCGCATTGCCGGCGATCCTCGACGCCCTTGGAGGCGACATCGAGACCGTGCAGTGGGTGGCCAGCGCCCGCAGCCTGGCCTTCGCGGTCTTCCTCTTGCCAGCGGGCCGACTCGGCGACATGATCGGCTATCGGCGAACCTCGATTTTTGGCGGTGTGTTCTTCGCTGTCGCCACTGTTGTGGCCGCGCTCGCCCCCGGCCCCGCGGTGTTGATCATCGCCCGCAGCGCGCAGGGCATTGGCGCGGCGTTCATCGCTCCGAGCATTGTCGGCCTCACCGCTCGGCTCTTCGGTGCGGGTCGGCGGGGCGGGGTGTTCGGCGTGTTGATCGCCGTCCTGGCCATTGCTGGCGGGCTCGCTCCGTTCTTTGGTGGGGTGCTGACCGAGACGGTCAGCTGGCGCGCGATCTTCGTGATCACGGCCTCACTGACCATCGTGGCCATCGTCGGCCTTGCGCTTGCGCCGCAGGGGTTGGACCCTCCTCGCCGCGACGCGTATCGGCCCGACGTCGTCGGAATCGCCGTGTTGGCCACGGCCGTGCTGGCGACCCAACTCGGACTGATTGAAGGTGACCGCATCGGCTGGTTCCCGTGGTCAATCGGGCTGCTGGTCGTCGGCGTGGCTGTCGGGGTGGCAGTCGTTGCACGAGAGACCCGACGACCCGACGGTCTCGTCGACGCCGAACTGCTGAGCAATCGAATTCTGCTGGGGTCGTTACTGGCCAAGGCGATCACCAGCTTCGGGTTCTATGGCGTGGCGCTCTACATCGTGCTGTTTCTCGAAGGGGCAATGGGTCTGTCGCCGATCGAGGTGGGGCTGGTCATGCTCATCCCAGCAGTTGTGGCGGTCGTCGTGTCGCCGCTCGTCGGGCGGGCCCTCACCGATGCCAACTCGCGCTGGTTCTTACTCGTCGGCTTGTTGTTGTGCTCGACGGGGGTGCTGGTGCTGGCGATCGTCGAGGACACGTCGTCGCCCGGTCGTCACGTCATCCCGGGTCTATTGCTGAACGCAATCGGGTACTGCGTCGCGGCGGTGCCGACAAAGGTCGCGCCGCTCAACGCGTTGGCCGATCGATTGCATGGGCGGGCGTCGGCGTTGATGAGCATGTCGTCCAAGCTGTGGGCTGGCTTCGGTGTGGCGGTGACCGCGGCCCTCTTCCACGTGTACTCCGGCGGACACGCCCGCGATGCTGTCGTTGGCGCCGGGCTCGATGGGATCGTCGGCGCGGACGACATCGAGGGTTGTCTTGGGGTGAACAGTGTAAACGAGTGCGTCGATGACCTCGCCGCCCAGTCGCCCGCGGTGGCTGATGTCGCCGACGAGACCGTCGATGCCATCGCGCTGACGTTCGAGTCGACAATCTTCAGCACGTTCTTGACGATCGGTGTGGCGACGCTGATCGCTTCCGCCGGGGTCTTCTGGCTGACCAAACCCGCACCCTGACTGATGTCGGGTGGTCCCGCCGAGCAACGGACGATCAGACAGGTACCGTACAAGTTGTGAGCAGCGGCCGGCCGATGCGTCGAATCCGATATCAGGAGATCGCCGATGCGTTGCGCGCCCGAGTTGGTACTGCCGCGCCTGGCTCGGTGCTCGCGTCCGAGTCAGATCTCTCCGTCGAGTTCAGCGCATCGCGGGTCACCATCCGGCGGGCGCTCGAGGTGCTGCGCGACGAGGGTCTGATCGACTCTCGACAAGGCTTCGGCTGGTTCGTCGCCACCGAGCCGGTGCGCCAACGCCTCGAACAGCTCGGCACCATCGAGTCCGAAGTCGAAGGTGTCGGCAAGATCTCCGAGCGGCGGATCGAAGAGTTCGCGTTTGTTGGCGCGCCGCCACATGTTGCGCACGTGCTGCACAACGAACAGGTGTTGCGCGTCAAGCGCGTCAATCTCGCCGACGGGGAGCCATTCGCTGTGGTCACCGTGTGGTGTCCCGCCGATATCGGCGCCACCTTGTCGCGACGATCGGTCGAGCGACGACCGTTCTACGAGCTACTCGACGTGGAGCTGCGCGGCGCGACACAGACCATCGCGGCGGACCTCGTCGGCGACGACGACGCTCGACTGCTCGACGTGCCGCCGGGATCCCCAGCGTTGCGGTGCGAGCGAGTCACCACCGACGTCGACGGGGTCCCGGTGCTACTCAGCGAGCATCTGTTCCCCGCACATCGCACCGAGTTCGTCGTCGATCTCCCGCAGGCCGAACCGTCGATGACTCCCAGCGGGCTCCGCCTCGTCGAGTAGCGAGGTTGCCACGTTGCCTACGCTCGTGTCGTGGGTATGTGGAACACGTTCTGGTCGGTTGCCAGCTTCGACCGGATCGCCCTCGATCCGGCCACGCGGCGGTTGAAGCGGTGTGCATCGGTCGAGGACTATCGCCGCGTTGCGCGCCGTCGTTTACCGCGGGGCGTGTTCGACTACATCGACGGCGGCGCCGAGGACGAGCACACCCTTGCCCGTAACTCGGCGGCCTACGCCGACTACGAGTTCGTCCCTCGTGTGCTGCGCGACATGAGTTCGATCGACACCTCGACGACGCTCTTCGACACCGAACTGTCGATGCCGCTGATCTGTGCGCCGACGGGATTCACGCGCATCGCCCATTCGCACGGTGAGCTCGCCGTGGCCCGTGCGGCCGCACGTGCCGGTATCCCGTGGTCGCTGTCCACGATGGGTACGCACTCGATCGAGGATGTCGCCGCGGTATCGGAGGGGCCGAAGTGGTTTCAGGTGTACACCTGGCGCGACCGCTCGATGGTCGCCGATCTGCTGCGGCGTGCGGCCGAGGCCGGCTACCGGGCCGTGTGGCTGACGGTCGACACCGCAGTCCTCGGGCGTCGCGAGCGCGATGTTCGACGGGGGATGACCTTGCCGCCGAAGCTTGGGCCGGGAACGCTGGTCGACGGCGCGCTCCACCCCGCGTGGACGTGGGACTTCCTGCGCCACGATCCGATCATCTTCGCCAACGTTGCCGGCTACGACACCGAAGACGGCTCGAGCGCCGTGTCGCTCGCCGAGCACATGCACCGTCAATTCGACGACGCGTTGTCGTGGGACGACGTGGAGTGGCTCCGATCCGTGTGGGATGGCCCGATCATCTTGAAGGGCGTGCAGTCGGTGGCCGACGCCAAGCAGGCAGTCGCCGAAGGAGTTGACGCGATCGCTCTGTCGAACCACGGCGGCCGGCAGCTCGACCATGCGCCGGCGCCGATCAGTCTGGTGGAACCAGTCCGTCAGGAGGTCGGCGACCAGGCGACGATCATCTGCGACGGCGGGGCCCGGCGGGGGAGCGACGTCGTCAAGGCGGTCGCCCTCGGAGCCGACGCCGTTTCGATCGGACGGCCGTACCTCTATGCACTCGCCGCCGGTGGTGAACGCGGTGTCGACCAGCTCCTCGAGTTCTTCCGGGAAGGGATCGAGCGGACGATGGCGTTGACAGGACGCAACTCGATCGCCGACATCGATCGCGACCTGCTCGTGGCTCGGCACCACCGAGCCTGACCGCCGCGGCGATCTACTCGCCGAGCACGTCGTCGAGCAGCTCGTCGTCGGGGAGACGATCGTTGACGGCGTCGACGACGTCGGTCGCGCTGTCGATGGCGTTGCCGACGCGCACGGGCTGCTCCAGGCCGCCCGATGCAGGTGCCCCAACTGCCGGGGTGACGTCGTCCGCGCTGTCGATGGGTGGGGCCGGCACCTCGACGGGTTCCACGGGCGGAGCGGCGGGTTCGCCAGCGCCCCCAGCCGGCGCCGGTTGGGGTGGTACCGGCGGCTGCTGCTCTGGAGCTTGGATCGGCGGCGCGTCTGGCTGCTCGAGGGGCACCACGATCTGATCGTCGGTCGCCGCGTCGGGCGGGCTCTCGATCAGCGGCTGATCGGTCGGCGCCTGCACCGTCGCCGGGCCGAGAATCGGCGGCGTCGACGGCTGCTCGTCGATGAGGCTGGAATCCGCAGGGTCGGTGACGGCATCACGTGGGATCGAAGTTGTCGGTTCGGCGGGAGCCGGCGAATCGTCACCGGCGATCCACTGGTCGTAGGCCAACGCCGCTCCGGCCGCCACGATCACGACGACGACTGCGACGCCCAGCACCGACGTCCACTTGCGCGGCGGCGGATCGGTCGGCTGTGTGCTTGCGCTATCGAGTGTTGGGATCGGCGGCGCTGGCGGGGCGACCGCCGCTGGCGCCGGCGTCGGTTCCGGTACGACGGGCGTTGGTGCCGGGAGCGTGGGCGGCGGAAGACTCACACCTGGTCATCGGCGTCCTCGCCCTGGATCTTGAGCGTCGGCCGCTACCACTGCTCCCAATGTGTCACCTGGTCGAGTGGTAGCCGCTTGGCCGGACGGAAGTCGGTGCCCTCGGTGTAGGCGATCGGGAACAGCCCGGCCTGGGTGTAGCGGTCGTGGGGGATGCCAAGTAGTTCGGCTGCCTCGGCATCGCCGCCGTTCATCAAGTGGATCGTGGTCCAGGCCGATCCGATGCCGCGCTCACGCAACGCCAACATGAAGCTCCACACCGCGGGGAGAATTGAGCCCCACGCCGACGCCGCCACCATCGAGTTGGCGCCGTCGAGTTGGCCCTCGATACACGGCACGAGGAGCCACGGGGCGCGGTGGAAGTTCTCTGCCAAGTAGGTCGCGGAGTCGACGACCAGATCGGCGCGTTCGGCGCGCGGGTCGTCGCTCGCATACTCCGGTCGGGGCATCCCGCGATAGAGGTCGAAGTTGCGTGCGTAGATCTCCTGCAGCGCCTTCTTCTTGTCCGGATCCGACACGAACATGAACTGCCAGCCCTGGCGGTTCGACCCGGTCGGTGCTTGCAGCGCAATGTCGAGACACTCCTCGACGACCGCCCGATCGACGGGCCGTTCGAAGTCGAGCCGCTTGCGGACCGAGCGAGTGGTTTTGAGGACGTCGTCAGCGGAGAGATTGAGGCGCATCGCCCGAGCATGCCAGCCCGTTCGTGTGCGGTTCGAGCCAGGTGCGAGACTTGCCGCATGTCCGATCGAGTCATCGTGTCCATCAACGACGGCATCGCCGAGGTACGCCTCAACCGGCCCGACAAGCGCAATGCGCTCGACGGCGCGATGTTCAGCGCCATCGCCGAGGCGGGCGAGCGCCTCAAGACCGAGCCGGGCGTGCGCGTCGTCGTGCTGTCGGGCGAAGGGGCGTCGTTCTGCGCAGGGCTCGATTTCTCCGGGTTCCAGGGCATGGTCGACGGCGCCGGCGCAAGCGCTGGGACCGATGGCAACCCGGGGTCAATGGAAGAGGGCCGGATCACCCACCTCGGTCAGCAGTGCTGCTGGGTGTGGCAGGAGGTGCCGGTGCCGGTCATCGCTGCGGCGCACGGGCATGCCCTCGGTGGTGGACTGCAGATCATCCTCGGTGCCGACATCCGCATTGCCCATCCCGACACCAAGCTGTCGGTGCGCGAGATCCACTGGGGTATCACCCCCGACATGACCGGAACATTCGTGCTCAACGGTCTCGTCCGCCCCGACGTCGCCAGGGAGCTGACGTTCACGGCGCGCGTGTTCGACGCCCGCGAGGGTCACGAGCTCGGCCTCGTCACCCGCGTCAGCGACACGCCCCGCGACGATGCGCTGGCCCTCGCCGCAGAGATCGCCGGTCGCAATCCCGGTGCCGTGCGTAGTGCGAAGGAGTTGTTCAACCGGATGCAGCACGCCGGTGCCGCCGAGCAGTTCGCCGCCGAACGAGCATCGATCGGTAGCCACATCGGTACGCCCAACCAGGTCGAAGCGGTGATGGCGGGCATGGAGAAGCGCGAGCCGCGCTTCGCCGACGTCTGATCCGCCGATGCCACTGTCAGCGGGCGGGGTGAAGCGCCACGCCGCCCGACTCGTCGACCGCGTCATTGCCTCGGTCGTCGTGCGCGGCATGGACGCGTACTACGGGAAGATCTACTACACCAACCGGTGGCACCCGCATCACGCGTTGTTGCAGGACGCGCTGGACGACACGGTCGGCTACATCAAGTCGGACATGCGCAACGCGTTGATTCGCCGTGACGCGCTCGACGTGCTGACGTATGCCGCCAAGCAGGCGACGGTCACCGATGGTCTGGTGCTCGAATTCGGCGTGCGGTCGGGGATGACGATCAACCACCTCGCTCGCCGTCTCCCCGACACGGCGGTGCATGGCTTCGACTCGTTCGAGGGTCTTCCCGAAGCGTGGGCCGGAGCGGATATCGACGCCGGCGCGTTCGGTGGTGAAGGGATGCCGCAGGTCGCGAGCAACGTCGAGCTACACGTCGGCTGGTTCGACGACACGCTGGCGCCGTTTCTCGCCGACCACTCGGGTCCAGCCCGTCTGGTGCACATCGACTCCGATATCTACTCGTCGGCCAAGACGGTGCTCGATCACCTGGCCCCGCGTCTGGTGCCCGGATCGGTGATCGTGTTCAACGAGTACTTCAACTACCCGAACTGGCGCGAGCACGAGTTCCGCGCCTGGCAGGAGCACTGCACTGCGCACGGAGTGGGCTACGAGTACCTCTGTTGGGGCCTCTATGAGGTGGCGGTGCGCGTCACCGCGACCTGACGCTCAGCCGCTGGTCCAGAACTGGCGGAGGCGGTCGACGAATCGGTCGGGATCGACCAGGTGTGGATAGTGACCGGCGCCGTCCCACAGCTCGTACTCGGCGGGGGTGTAGCCGCGCAGCCAGTCGGCGTAGCCGTCGCCCGGGTCGATGCCGAACACCGCCAGGTAGGGCACTTCGACGTCTCGATATCCGCTGAGCACGGCGTCGACGGTGGCTTCGACCGCCGCTTGGGGCTCTTCGAGCAGCAAACCCCACACACCGAGTAGCACCTCCTGGCGGGCGTTGCGCATCGAATTGACGCGCGTCTTCTCGGCTTCGGAGAGTTGCGTCCCGGTCATCTGTTCGAACATCGCGTCGACCGCGAGGCCGTAGTTGTCGGGGTCGCGCAGAATCGGCTCGGCCGCGACCACCTGCGCCTTGAACTCACCGAGCTGCAGCGACTGGTCGATCGAGGTCACCGAAGCGGGCTGCAACGCCGGACCTGCGGCGCTGACCACCGCACCGCCAAGTGAGTGGCCCACCAGGTGGGGCCGCTCGGCGTCCGCCGCCGCAACCACCGCCGCGACGTCGCCGACCATGGCCGCCAGGTCGTAGGCGTCGGCGGTGCCCGACTCGCCATGCCCGCGCAGGTCGAGCGAGATCACCTCGTTGGTCGTCGCCAAGCGCTCGACCACCGGGTCCCACGACGCCGCCGACTCGGTGATCCCGTGCACCAGGACGACCGGGTCGCCCGATCCCTGGCGACTCCACGCGATGGTGGTGCCGTCCGCTGCCGTGGTGGTCTGCTCGTGGGCCATGCCCGCAGCCTGCCAGATCGCCGCGCGCTCCGTTGCCGTGAGCGAAACCCTCACATGCACGGGTTGGCTCACCGATGGCACACGTCGGCTCGCACCGATGAGCGAAACCCCCAAATGCACGGGTCTGACTCACCGGTGGCACACCTCGCTCCGCACCGATGAGCGAAACCCTCAAATGCACGGGTTTGGCTCACCGATGGCACACGTCGCTTCGCACCGATGAGCGAAACCCCCAAATGCACGGGTTTCGCTCAGCGGTGGCACCTGTCCACGTTCACGAGCGAACGATCTTTCTGTTCGTGCGCCGGTTGGCGTACAATCTGATTTCCGGCTTGGGCCAACGCTGTCTCGAGCATCCCCGTTTCACCCCGACCCCCGAGGATGTAACGATGCGAACGCCTCCAGGCCCGACAGGGCTGTACGACCCACGCCACGAACACGACTCGTGTGGTGTGTCCTTCGTCGCGAACTTGCACGGCGAACGATCGCACGAGCTGGTGATGACCGGACTCACGGCACTCACCAACCTCGAGCACCGCGGCGCCACCGGTGCCGAGCCCGACACCGGCGACGGCGCAGGGATCCTGCTGCACGTACCGGATCGGCTGTACCGCAGCGTGGTCGACTTCGAACTGCCGCCCGCAGACGCGTACGCCACGGGCATCGCGTTTCTGCCAGTCGACGAGACCGCCCGCGAGAAGGCGATGGCGTCGATCGAGGACACCGTGGTCGAGGTCGGCCTCACCGTGCTCGGCTGGCGCGACGTTCCGGTCAATCCCGACTGCCTGGGCGCCACGGCCCGCGCGGCGATGCCCGCCGTGCGTCAGCTGTTCGTCTCCGATCCGGAGGGGGCCACCGGGATCGACCTCGACCGCAAGGCGTTCGTTGCCCGCAAGCGCACGCGGCGCGAGTTGACCGGCGACGTCGAGACCTATTTCTCGTCGCTGTCGGCGCGCACGATCGTGTACAAGGGCATGCTCACCACGCCGCAGTTGAGCGAGTTCTTCCCCGATCTCACCAACCCGCTGACCGAGTCCGCGCTCCTCTTGGTGCACTCGCGATTCTCGACCAACACGTTCCCCTCATGGGAGCTGGCCCACCCGTACCGCTTCGTCGCCCACAACGGCGAGATCAACACCGTGCAGGGCAACCAGAACTGGATGCGGGCGCGCGAGGCGATGCTCGAGAGCAAGCGCCTACCAGGTATCGAGCGAGCATTCCCGATCTGCACGCCCGGCGCCTCCGACACCGCCCGGTTCGACGAGGTGCTCGAACTCCTGCACCTCGGCGGCTACCCCCTACACCACGCCGTGCTGATGATGATCCCCGAGGCGTGGGAGAACCACGCCACGATGACGCGCGAGCAGCGCGACTTCTATCGATTCCACGCCGCGATGATGGAGCCGTGGGACGGTCCCGCCTCGGTGGCCTTCACCGACGGCGACGTCATCGGTGCTGTCCTCGACCGCAACGGTCTGCGCCCCAGCCGGTTCTGGGTGACCGACGACGACCTCGTGGTGATGGCGTCGGAGGTCGGCGTGATCGACGTCGACCCATCCAAGGTCGTGGCCAAGGGGCGCCTGCAGCCCGGCAAGATCTTCCTCATCGACACCCGCGAGGGCCGGATCATCGACGACGAGGAGATCAAGGCCGAACTGGCCGCCCAGTACCCATACGGGCGTTGGCTCGACGAGGGCATGGTCGACTTCAACGAATTGCCCGAGCGCGAGCACATCGTGTTCAGCCACGACAGCGTGCTGCGCCGCCAGCAGATGTTCGGCTACACCCACGAAGAGCTGAAGATCCTGCTGGCGCCGATGGCGATCGGCGTATCGGTGCCCATCGAGCCGAGGGCCTCCATGCCGCGCATCG